>JBDSMK010000011.1:0-6886 GCA_039915905.1 Ilumatobacteraceae bacterium | reverse complement strand
ACGCTTCGTTCCGGCCAGGTTGCCGGGGAGTACTTCGACAAGTACCGCTTCGAATCGCAGCCGCGACTGCTCGACGAGATCGCCGCCGAAATGGTGCCACTGATCCCCACCGACACCGAGGTTCTCGCCGGATTGGAACTGGGTGGCGTCCCGATCGCTACGGCCCTCTCCTTGCGCACTGGCATTCCCGCTGCGTTCGTCCGCAAGCAGGCCAAGACCTATGGGACTGCCAGGCTGGCGGAAGGGATCGACGTGGATGGCAAGGTGGTCACCGTGGTGGAGGACGTCATCACCACAGGTGGTCAGGTGGTGATCTCCACCAACCAGCTGCGAGACCTCGGGGCCATCGTGAGTCATGTGGTGTGTGTCATCGACCGCAGCCCCGACGGCGCTGGCGCATTGGTCGGCGCCGGCCTCACGGTGGCAGCGCTGCTGACCAAGGCGCAGCTCGACGAGGCCGAGTCACGCCGTCGGTGAACCACCGACGATGCGCGCCCCGGCGGGAAGCTCCGCGATCAACGCCTCACTGATCTGGCAGTGAGTGACGTGCAACGTGCTGCGGATGCGCATCACCCGCTTGGGCTCGTCCACCGCCCGTCCGCACATGCTCAATGCGGCGCGGATGCAGTCCTGCTCGGTGGGTAGCACCATTGGCATCCGACTGCGGCGAACACCGCTGGGTCCGGCCGTGAAGCAGTTGATGTAGGTCTTGCGCCAGTCGATCTGGGCGGCCAACGAAACCGGGATGAAGTCCGCCAGGCCGATGCCCAGCGCGTTGCCGGCCGACACCTCGGTGAGCCCTAGCAGCACCACGGTGGTGACCACCGGGGAGGCGGCGTCGGCAAGTCCATGAACCCAGAACCGGCCGGTGACGTTGGGGTCGATCGTCGTGCCGCTGATGTCCTTGCCGCCCTGCTCCACGATCAGCACGTCGATCTCGGCAAACGGCAGACCGGGCACCAGCCTCCTGGCCTGCTCCGTCAGCTCACGCTCCAGTTCGCCACCGACATCGTCGGCGCTCATCGCTTGCACTCGCACCACGTCACCTTCCGCTGATTCCACCGTGGCGACGCCGCCCAGTAGGCGGCCCGTGGCGCGTAGCGCGGTGATCCCGTCGAGCAGCCGGTCGCGCATCTCCACCGGGCCGCACGAATGGATCTGGGCCGCGCCTGGTTGTTTGCCGAAGCCGACGACGGCCATCTTCGTGCAGCCACTCTCGATCGGACCCTTGAAGCAGGTGTGCGGCTTTACTCGATTGACCGGCAGTATGCGGTCGGCGCCTGCAGCGTGACGGTCGAGGTACAACGGCATTCCGGAGGCGGTCCTGGCCACTACGACGGTCTCCATCGTGGCGCGGATCTCCGCTCCCAGCGCCGCCTCGGTCATCCCCAGCGCTTCGAGCATCTCTCGCTGGCCCTCGGCCGTGGCCCCGCCGTGGCTGCCCATGGCCGGCACCACGAACGGTTCGGCGCCGAGCTCGCGCAACCCGCTGATCGTGCCGCGCATCAGATCGACGCGGTCTGACAAGCCGCGGCTGCCGCCCCCGACCGCCACCGACATCCCCGGTGTCACCGCGCCACGCAGCGCAGCGAGCACCTGCTGATGTGCGGCGTCGGCGACGTCGACGACCGGGTTCGTGGTTGGCATGGCCAACTCCACGTCGAACAGCTCGGGGATCACAAGATCCGGATGGAACGGCAGGTGCACACCACCCGCCAGTTGCTGCCAGGGATCCAGCTCGACGGCCATCACCTCGTGACTGTACGTCGTCGCAGTCGCCGCCTGGGGATCGACGCAAGTATCAAGAATCTCTCAAGGCAGCCGACGCTTGGCGCTCGCGTCCTCACGTATGGTGGGCGCCAATCACGCTCAGTGAGCTGTCAGTTAGGCTTCGTAGATGAACATCACCGAGCTCCAAAAGGGCGAGATGGTCACCGGCAGCGAGATCGACACCGTGGCCAACCGCGAGCGGCAGCGACAACGCCGGTTGCTCCGCCTTGCGGTGCTCTGCGGCGTGCCGCTCGCCTGGTTCTGGTACCGCGAGCTGACCGGTCACCCGGTGCGACCGGGCATTCCTGCGATGGTGCGCGACTCGCCCGAGTTGTGGATCTCCGTCGGGCTGATGCTCGTGCTGTGCGCGTTGATCATGATTCCATTCCTCGGCGCCGGTCGTTCGCCGCACACGTTGCTGCGGCCGTCGGACTCCACGGTGCGCCTCGCCGACGTGGTCGGCGCCGATGCCACTCGCCGCGAAGCAATCGACACGCTCAACCTGTTCCTTGCCCACCAGACGTTTGCCGACGAACTCGGTGGGTCGCCGCGCCGCGGCGTGTTGTTCGAAGGCCCGCCCGGCACTGGTAAGACGTATCTCGCCAAGGCGATGGCGGCCGAGGCCGGAGTGCCGTTCCTGTTCGTATCCGCCAGTGCGTTCCAGTCGATGTACTACGGGCAGACGAACCGCAAGATCCGCACCTTCTTCAAGCAGTTGCGCAAGGCCGCGCACGCCGAAGGTGGCGCCATCGGATACATCGAGGAGTTCGACGCGATCGGTGGATCACGCAGCGGGATGAACACCGGCTCGATGCGTGAGGGCATCGTCGGGGTGGTCAACGAGTTGCTGGTGCAGATGCAGAGCTTCGACATGCCGATGGGATGGGAGAAGCTCCGCGGCAGATTGGTCGACTCTCTGAACAAGCTGCTCCCACCACATCTCGCAATCCACCGTCGCGCTCCGCGGGTGGCCAACATCTTGGTGCTGGCAGCCACGAACCGGGCGTCGGACCTCGACCCCGCGTTGCTCCGACCAGGTCGTTTCGACCGCACCATCCACTTCGACCTGCCACCGCGCGCCGATCGGGTGGAGATCGCCGACTACTACCTTGCCAAGAAGTCCCACGAGGTCGCCGTCAGCGGCGCTCGCGTCGCCGATCTCACTGCCGGCTACTCGCCGGTACGTATCGAGCGACTGCTCGACGAGGCACTGATCGTCGCCCTACGCCGCGGTGGCCGGGCGATGTCGGTCGCCGATGTGATCGAGGCCCAACTGACTACCGAGGTCGGCCTGTCTCACGACGTCGGCTACCACCCCGACGAGCGTCGCCGGGTGGCAGTTCACGAGGCCGGCCACGCACTGGTCGCCGCGTTGGTGGGCCGTGACATCCGCCTCGCCTCGATCCTTCGCCGTTCTGCGTCACTGGGTCTTGTGGCCCACGGTGATGCCGACGAGCGCTACCTGCACACACCGACCGAGGCCGGTGAGTTGATCGCCATAGCGTTGGCCGGTCGGGCCGCCGAGATCCAGGAGTATGGCGAGGCGTCCAGTGGCATCGCCTCCGATCTCGTTGCGGCCACCAACATCGCCGCGCAACTGGTCGGCATGCTCGGTGCATCCGACAGCCTGCTGAGCCTGGAGGCCGCGGCCATCCCGGCGGCGGGCAACCTGGTAGCCAAAGTGCTCGCCGATGAGCCCTCGAGAGCCAAGGCGGAGGCGATCCTGAAGACCGGTGCCGACCGCGCCGCGTGCGCAGTGATGGAGCACCGCGAGGCGTTGATCGCGATCGCCGAGTCGTTGTGTGATCACGACGAACTCACAGGAGCCGAGATCTACGCACTGGTGGGCGTGCCGGTTCGAGAGGTTCCTTCAGCGCCGGCGGCCTGACTCGGAGCAGCGACACCCGGGTTGGCGGCAAGGTGGTCGAATCGGCCAGCCGGGCGAATCGCGCGATACGCCTCGATCACCGGGGCCAGTTCGGCCGGGGATGCGCCGTGCAAGATCACGCTGTCCGCCCCGACGTCGAACTGGTGCAGCACGGCCCTGGCGCATTCTTCGGCGGAGCCGCTGCCGGCCGAGGCCAACCATTCTGCGGGGATCAATGTGGCGACGTGCTCCAACTCTGCGGTAGTTGCCTTGCCGTCGATCGCGCCACGGAACCCGGACACCAACGGATCGGCTCGGAATTGTTTCAGCACGGTCGGATCCCATTCGTTGGTGCGCACCATCAGATCGCCATATGCCTGCAGGTAGGTGGCCATCCGCCCTACCGTCTTGCGTAGCCGCACGTCGGCCGGCAACCAGTCGCCGATGACCGCGAGACAACTCCAGATCCGCACAGCCGCCGGATCACGGCCCGCCGCTTCGGCTGCACTACGCACGGCACCGGTGACTCTTGTCATCGTCGAGTCGGTGAAGAACGTGTGCAGCAGCACTCCGTCGAACGTGCGCCCGGCCAACTCGAGACTGTGTGGTCCGAAGGCGCTGAGAATCAGCGGGATGTCCTCGCGGAAGTCGGGATCTAGCGCCAGCACCGGCCACGAGCCGGCAGCGCCGCGATGGCCGGTAACCACCTCACCGTGCCACAAACGGCGTAGCACCCCGGCGATGTCGTCGAGTTGTGCAGTGGTGATCCGCGCCAACCCGAACGCGTCGAACATCCGGTCCATGCCGCGGCCCAACCCCAGAGCGAAGCGTCCGCCGGTGAGGCGATGCATGGTGGTGGCGTAGCTGGCGGTGACGATCGGATGGCGGGTGTTGTGGTTAGTGACCCCGGTGGCAATGCCAAGAGAAGTGGTGCACGCAGCCGCCGCCCCGGACAGGGTGGCCGCCTCCTTGACGTTGAACCGCTCACTGAGAAACACGCTGCCAAAGCCGAGCGATTCGCCGTCGCGACATTCAGTGAGCAGGTCGGCCGGGTTCGTCGGTGCCCCAGCCAATCCGTAGAAGCCGAGTTCGGTAAGTTGCTGCATGGGTGCCCAACGTAGGGCCAGCGACGGCCGGCCGTAGCCTTGAGCCATGACACTCACTGTCACTCCACTCAACCAGATCGCCTCGATCGTGTCGTCTGCCCGTGCCTCGTATGTGGCCGGAACCACGCGGCCACTGGTCTGGCGGATCGCGACGCTGAAGCGGATCAAGTCGTTGTTGAGTGGTCACGAAGATCGCCTGCTCGACGCGTTGGCGGCCGATTTCGGCAAGCCCCGCGTAGAGGCCTGGGCCACCGAGATCGGCTTCTGCATCAGCGACATCGACCACACGCTTGCTCAGCTTCCGCGGTGGGTGCAGCCCGTGAAAGTCCCTACGCCGGCGGCATTCAAGCCCGGTGCGGCGACCATCGTCGCCGAGCCGCTTGGTGTGGCCTGCGTGATCGCCCCGTGGAACTATCCGGTGCAGTTGCTCGTGCTCCCGATGGCGGCCGCGATCGCAGCCGGGAATGCGGTGATCGGCAAACCCAGTGAACTGGCCCCGAACACCGCCGAGGCACTGGCGGCGATGTTCCATGATCTCGACGACCCGGCGGTGGGCCTGGTGCAGGGCGGCGTCGCCGAGACCACGGAACTGCTCACCCAACGCTTCGATCACATCCTTTACACCGGCAATGGCAGGGTCGCCAAGATCGTGCTGCGGGCAGCGGCGGAGCACCTCACTCCCGTGACCCTCGAGCTCGGTGGCAAGAGCCCGGCGATAGTCAGCCGCAATGCCGATATCGATGTCGCCGCCCGCCGCATCGCCTGGGGCAAGTTCGTCAATGCCGGGCAGACCTGCATCGCCCCCGACTACGTGCTCGTCGAGCAACCGGTGCACGACGCGCTGGTCGCCGCTATCGGCAAGAACATCGAAGCCTTCTATGGATCGGCGCCGCAGAGCAGCGCCGATTATGCGCGGATCGTCAACCAAGCGCACTTCGAACGCCTGAAGGGCCTGCTCGGCAAAGGCACGGTGGCGTTCGGCGGGCACACCGATGCCGCCGCGAGGTACATCGCGCCAACCGTGCTGACCGGCGTCAGCCGCAGCGATGCGGTGATGGCCGAGGAGATATTCGGCCCGATCCTGCCGGTGATCAGCGTCGATTCGTTGTCAGAAGCCGTCGATTTCGTCAATGCCGACGACAAGCCGCTGGCGTTGTACAGCTTCAGCGAGGACGAGGCCGAGAACGACGCGGTGCTCGCCGGAGCCACTAGCGGCGGGGCCTGCGTGAACGGCACCTTGATGCACGTCAGCAACCCCAACCTGCCGTTCGGCGGAGTCGGAGCGAGCGGCACCGGCGCCTATCACGGTAAGTTCGGTTTCGACACCTTCAGCCATCAGCGGGCGGTGCAGACCCGCTCCACCAAGGTTGACCCGTCGTTAACTTATCCGCCCTACACGGCGACCAAGTCGAGGGTGATCCGAGCCGGACTGCGGCTGCCGGATCCCCGCGACTTGGCCACCAGATTCGTTAGCCGGTTCAGCTGGCGAGCACGGAGTCCGCGAAGTCGTTGACGCCGGCCTGCAGGCTGGCGTCGTCCTTTCCTACGGCCACGATGATCGTCCCACTGTCCTCGGCGATGAAGAACAGGTTGCCGCCACTGGTGAATGCCTTGCCGCTCAAAGTGCCTATCGTCTGAGGGGTCAATGCAGCGCTTCCTGCCAGGACACCAACCAGCTGGTCGGTAGATCCGGCGGTGAGCGTGTTCGCTTCGGGCAGGAATGCGAACACCCGGGTGATCGCGATCGAGTTGACGATGACGTCGACACCGATGATCTTGCCGCTCTGAGCGGCGATCAGCGGGCTCAGGTTGAAAGCCGTCTCGATGGCCTGCACCTTGTCCGCGTCGGCATCGACGAACGTGTAGTCGCCCTGGGTCGTGAGTTTGCCGGCAAAGTCGATGATCGTCTTGTTACTGGCCCCGCTGGCGGTTGTCGGCACCTCGGTGGGGGCGACCGTCGGGGCGACTGTCGGTGGAAGCGTCACTGGCGGGACCGTGGTGGTCTCCGCGACGGTGGGGGTCGCAGCTTCGATAGTGGTGGTGGTAGCGCCGATCGCGGTATCGGTGATCACCGTGTCGAGAGCGCATCCGCGGGTTGCCAGCGAGTCGGCGAGGTCGGAGTCCTCCTTGAGGATCTTGTTCA
>JBDSMK010000461.1:0-6588 GCA_039915905.1 Ilumatobacteraceae bacterium | reverse complement strand
GTGGCGCCGGTGGAATCGGCGTCAAGAGTCAGGGTGGCCTGCAGCTGAGCATAAACGTCGGCGATGCGGGTGGGCGTGAGATCGCGCATCTCCGGGTGGTTCTCCGGCACGGTTGCTGCGCAGCAGGTGATCGAGAGAGATCCGTTGACCGATCGCGGCGTGGCCGACACCAGCAGGTTTCCGGACAGCACCTGGTTGCCGCTGCCGTCGGTGCCGATCGTGAACCCGCAGGTAGGGCCGACCAACGGCACGATGACCGAGGTGGTCGGGTAGCCGGCAGCGGTGACCTTGATGGTCACGGATCCGGCCTTGAACGTGGTCGGACTGGACGTGTAGGTGATCGGCCCGGCTCCGGGCGCCACCGGCACGCCGGTGGCCGAACCGGTAACAGCGTTGAGCGGGGTGGTGGTGTAGCCGACGATGCCGGTGACAGTGACCGTCGCACCTGGCAGTTGCAGCAAGGTAGCCGACCCGGATTCTGTCCAGTAGGGCGTGACTTCTACACGTGTCGGCTTCGGCAGCATCATCGCGTCGACCTGTTGGACGACGTTGTTGGCGGGCGCGTTGACCACCTGGTACTGGTCCTCGAATCCGTTGGCGGGGTCGTGGAAGCGGACTAGGTACTTGTCAACGGTGACGTGCGTGACGGGATCGAATCCGGGGGCGGTCAGGCGATCGACGCGGAAGGTGCCGGTCCCGGCGGCCCCCGCCGAGACCCGACCGCGGGGTGTCTGGAACAGCGGATCGGCCGGGGCCAGGTCGCAGCCCAGCGGAGTGGCCGCCGGGAAGCAGAAGGTGGCAGTAACACTGATGCCGTCGACGGTGACGAAGTCGGTGCCGGTGGCCGCATCCGGCGTTCGGATCGTGCCGCTGATGGCGCCGAAGCGGTTCAGTGCGAGGTTCAGCGACGTCGGCACGCCAACGGTGGTGGACACGACGACCGAGCCGAGCGTGTGGTCGAGAGCGATCGCGCTGCTCGCGTCGACGGTGACGTTCATGGGCGCGTACACCGCATAGCGACCGGTGCGCATCAACCGGGTGAAGTCGTAGCGACCGCCGGCATCGGTGCGAGTGCACAGGCCGCGTCGCACATCGGGCGTGGCGGACCCGGGCGGAGCGACGTTGCGATCGCACAGCTGTACGACGCCGGTAGCCGGGTCGGTGGCGAGATACGTCGCGTCGGGAGCGGCTGGGGTGCCGACAGGGGTGACCAGCAGCGTGGCCACGTTCGGGTCAGTGGGGTCCGGCGTGGCGAACACGATCGCACCGGGAACCGGGGTGGATGTGGTGATGCCGGCGACCTGTCCGCCGATCGAGGCCAACGGTGTGAGCGCCACCGTTCCGGCGTTGACTTGCGCTCCGAGCGGTATCTGGACCTGGACGACGGTCGCGTCGTGCTCGTCGGCGGTGACCCGCAAGCTGTAGGTGCCCGGCAGCAGGTTCGAGATCAGCGCCTGGGTGTTCCCGGCGCCGGGCGCCGCGCTCACCACGGGGATGGGGGCCAAGTTCTGGCCGATCACCTGCGCGGTGATACCAGTGAGCGGCAGGTTGGCGACGGAGGCGACGAAGAACTTCACCGAACCGGATGCACCGGAGTCACGCGGGATCACCGAAAGATCGGTTTCCGGAATGTCGAGGTTGTCGCCGGCCATCACGGTTGCGGTGAACAACACGGTGGAGTAGCCGGCGCGTTCGAAACTCATCGAATAGGTGCCCGGCGGGATGCCGGCCAGCAAGAACGATCCGTCACCGGAGGACGAAGTGGTGCGGAAGGTCTTGTCGCCGCTGGTGGCGGTGACCCCGACGCCTCCACACGCCTGCAGGCGGATTCCGGGGTCGGATGTGTCGGCAGGAAAAACGCATGTCGACGAAGACCCGTCGGCATTGGACACGGTGACCACCTGTTGAAGAACGATGCCACTCATCGTCGCTGTGGAACGGGCCAGGTCGCCGATCACACCCAGATCGACGTCGCCCGCTCCGACGGTGACCTGGCGAGCGGAGGACTGCCATCCGTCACCGGAGATCTGCAGCGAGTACACACCGAACGGCACGCCCGGGAACTCGAACAGTCCGGCCGGCGCGTCCGTGCGGGTAGTGGTGGAGAACGACCGCGTGCCATCGCTCAACGTGACCGTAAGTCCGCCTGTGCCGACGCTGCGCGATTGCACCAGCGCGTGCAGGGTTCCGACACCCTGGCTCAGCGTGGCATTGAGACCGGTTGCCGATCCGCCGCCGTCGAGGGTGGCGATGAGGCTGGCCGAGGCATAGGCGTCCTTGGTCACCCGCACCACATACGTGCCTGGTGTGGCGACACCATCGAGGCGCCACGCGCCGGTGGCATCGTCACTGACGGTTGAGTACTTCAAGTCGCCGGAGGAGACAGCGATGGTGGCTCCGCCAATGGCCGCGCCGGACAGATCCACCACCCGTCCGGCGAGCACGCCGGCGGCCGGGGCGAGCTTGATCGAGACATCGACGTTCGGCACCGTCCCGTCGATGTTGACTACTTGGCTGTAAACGTCAAACCCGGGGCGGTACACGGTGAGGCGGAACAACGCCGGGCTGTCCAGGATGTCGTCGAAACGGAACCTCCCGGTGTCGTCGGTGGCGGTCTTCTGAGTGGGCGACACAGGCGCCGTGGCATGACGTACGGACGTGAACGCTGCCAACTTGGCGGGTGCACCGTTGGTAGGTGCAGAACCGCCGAGGGAGATCACTTCGAGCACTGCCTCGGTGCCGACCTTTTTGGCCGGCCCATCTACCGTGCCGATCAACGACACCGGCAGCTTCGTGCCTGCAGGAGTCTGTTCCACACCACCGTTGGGCTTCCCGCCTGGGACACCGGAGCCGGGCGCCCCGGGTGTGCCGGAGCCAGGCGCCCCTTGGCCGGCGCCGGGCGTCGCCGCGCCGTTGCCCGTACCGTTGGCGCCGGACCCCGGTGCCGTAGTCGATGTGGTGGTGGAGGTGGACGCCCCGGCGGCGGGCTGGTCTCTCAACTTGTTGTTCGTCACCATCAAGCCGCCGATCCACAGCGCAAGCACGGCGACGACGGCCACCACCACGAGCAGCGACCGCGGCAGCAGACCGCGCTGCACGAACGTTCCGGTCGTGGTCGCGGGAGTGGAGGCCCCCTGCGCGGTGACCACGAATGGCCGACGGTGCTCGCGCCGCAGCGTCGTTCCTGGCTTGCGTACGATCCCTCTGACCTGGGCACTGTGTCCGGGTGGGAGCGTGAGCACCGGCCGTTCGAAGCGAACGGCGACGTCGTCGCCCTTACCCCACAGGTGCAAAGTGACGGGCTCGACGCCGAGGTTGCGCAGGTCCGCACGCAACCGGCCACGGAACCTGCCACGCACTTCCGTCTGGGCGAGGCGCAGCGATATGTGACTGACGGAACCGACGCGCAC
Source organism: Ilumatobacteraceae bacterium (assembly GCA_039915905.1). Taxonomy (GTDB): domain Bacteria; phylum Actinomycetota; class Acidimicrobiia; order Acidimicrobiales; family Ilumatobacteraceae; genus JAODBQ01. Next base: position 3,178 of record JBDSMK010000461.1, on the reverse strand, counting down.
CGTCAGGTTCGCCGTCTGGCGGACTATCCCACTGTTTGGCGGCAGATCGCGGCGCAGGTTGGTGCGCCGTCCTTCTGCCAGGATCGCTACCGAGCGCACCCCGGCCGCAGCCTCCACAGGCAGCGCGAAGTGCAAAGTGGTAGCCGCCGCGGCACCAGGAGCGAGTACACCCAGGTCGGCTACCGGGCGCATCCCGGCGGCATCGAGCCCGGTGATGCCGAGTGCCACGGTCAACGGATCGGGGCCGTCATTTTCAACTCGAATATTTAAGGTGGCCTGTTGACCGGGGGCGAGGTCGATCGATGTTTGAGCAAGTTCGAGCTTCACGTCACCTCTTCCCGTCGGCGTCAGACGAACCTTTATCGGCTCGCAGTTCCGGGAACAACAGTACCTTGTCGTGGATCGGCCCCCACGTGGGCTCGGACGACGCGGTCACGAGACGACCGTGAAGTCGACGTGTTCGGTCGGAGTGCCGGGACTGACCGATGTTGGGTGGGTCGGCGGCACGATCACCCCGTTGATATACAGGTCGACCAGATAGTTGCCTGGTGGGATGCCGATCGCCGAGTAATTGCCGGCGGCATCGGTGAGTACGACTGCTGTTGGTGGGTCGTACGGGTAGACCGGTCCGCCGGTAACGATCAGGTAGATCTTCAACTGTGCACCGGCATATGCGTTGCCGTTGACGGTGACCGTTCCGAAGATCCCCGACGGCCGCTCGATGGCCGCGTCGGGTTGCGGGTTGTCGCCCGGATTCAGCGTGATCGCCAGGGTCAGGTCGGCCGAGCCGGTGCGCTTGAACGTGATCGAGTAGGCACCCGGCGGGAGGTTGGCGAACCCGTACGCTCCGGCAGGTTGGTTGGCGCTGCGCGCCGTACGGGTGACGCCGGGCCCGCTGAGTTGGACGTCGGCTCCGACGATCCCGGCACCCCCCGTAGCCTCGATCACCCGGCCCGTGATCGACGAGAGAGAAGGGGCCAGCGTGGCACCTGTCGAGGTGTTCTGCGGGTTACCCGGGCTGAGCTCTACACCGACTGCCTGCGTGCCGTAACCGGCGAGCGCGAACGTCACTGTGTAGGTGCCCGGCAGCGGCACGCCGGTGACCTCCCACGTGCCGATAGCGCCGGCGGTGAGACTGGTGGTGGTGCGGGTGAAGTCCGGCCCCGTGACCGTGACCGCTGCTGCGCCCAAGGGGGTAGCCGGCGAACCGGCCTTCATCACCATCCCACTGACTCGGCCTTGCGATGACTTCAGCACCACCGTCTGTGGTGTGGACGCGCCGCCGGCATCCAACCGCACTGTGACGTTGGTGGTCAGATAGGTCGGAGCGCTGGCGGCGATCGAGTAGGTGCCCGGCGTGATCAGGTTGAGCAGCTCGAACGAACCGGCCGTGGCACCTGATGAGAGCGTCACAGTGGTCGCCGAGTTGGTGCCGTCGTTGGCCACCACCGTGGCCCCGCCGATCGGGGTCCCGGAAGCGTCGACCACTGTTCCGCTGATCTTGCCGTCACCCTTGACGAGGTCGAGCACGATGCCGTCGAGGGTCTGGCCCGGCTGGAGGCTGATGTCGCGGACGCGGCTGGTGTACCCGGGCTTGACCGCGGTGAGCTCGAAGTCGCTCGGTGTCGGTAGATCGGTGATCACGAACTTGCCTGCCGCGTCGACAGCCACGGTCTGCACCACGGGTCCGCTGGATACTGCCGGCGCACCTGGCGGAGGGGCCGATGAGGCGGGGATGCCTGGCACCGGCGGCAGCTCGGAGGCTGGGATGCGCACCGTGACTGTGGCGCCGATGAGGTCGTCGCCGGTGACACTGCCTTTCACCGACGCCGGTTGACCGACGATCTGGGCATCGAGGCCAGTGAGGTCGGCTCCGGCCATCTTGATGTCTTTGCCCTGTTCGAACGCCGCAGCCGTCGGATACCAAACGTCGGTGAAGCCGGCAGCGCTGAACTTGATGCGGTAGGTGCCGGCGCTGACGCCGGCGACCTTGTAACCGCCCACCGAATCGGTGACGGTGGTGAACGCAGCCACCGCCGGACCCTTGGCCACGTCGAACACGCCGACCGTGACACCCGACAGCGGTGCACCCGTGGAGGACGACACCGTGCCCAGCATCTGTGCTGGGGCCACACCCGTTCCCGCAGCGCTTTCGTTTCCACCCAGGCTTTGTTTGATCAGCGCCGCGTTGGCGTCGGCCTTACGCGCCAGGTTGCCGAACGTCGCAGCGATCACGAGGGTGAACACTGTCGCTGCAACCAGCAATCCGAGCAACGACAGCAACCGCCGGCCGAGTCTCGGTCGCTGAACGATCGCTACGAGCGTCTGCGAGGTGCCAGGAGCCTCGTCGGACAACGGCTGGACAATCGTCGAGCCAGGTAGCGCGGGGGCGGCCTGCACCGTGAGCAACCGAACCTGGGGGGCGCCCATCCACGGGCGCTTACCCTGGGTGTCCACCCGGGTAACCCCCACCGTCTTCGGGTAGACGGTGATCACCGGCGGGGTGAATCGCGATGTGACGAGCTGCTCAGGATCATGGGCGACGAACGCGATATCCATTGGGGTGTTGCCCCGATTAGCCACCGTGGCGGTGAACGCGGCGCGTTTGCCGGCGGTGACGTTGGACGGTTCCACGGTCAGCACGATGCTCTCGACCGCTTCCACCAACAGGTTGAACTCAACAAGTGCGGGAACCAGGTCGCCGATCGAATCGCGCACCTCGATCGCCGCTCGTCGTGCCCCCGATGGGAACTCCATCGGTAGCCGGCAAATCACATTCAGGGTGCGTCGCTCTCCTGGGAACAGCGCAACGGTCGGATCGCCGAGAACCACCCATGACGGATCCAGTCCGAGCACAGAGACGTTCAGCCGGCGGATCACGACGTCGTCGTTGGTGATGTCGACGGCGATCTCGGAGTCAGCTCCGACGACCACAGGCACAACTCCTGGGGAGACGTCGACGCGGATCGGTCCGGTGCGTCCGCTAACGGGTACGAGATCCTCGCTCATCGCCGACACTCGTTCATGACCCCAGCTCCACGACAACCGATTGACCAGGTTGCTCCGGGTTGACCGCGACGGTGACGAGTCGGGTGGCAGGGCCTTTCTGATTGGGGGTCCCCGGCGCATAGGTAGCCGTGATCGTGTAAAGGCCTGGCGGCAGCTTGTCGACCTCGAA
>JBDSMK010000434.1:0-3478 GCA_039915905.1 Ilumatobacteraceae bacterium | reverse complement strand
GTGCTCCTGTGGGCTGAATGGTGAAAGGGGATTCGTGTCCTGCGGCGCCGATCGGAGCCGAGTCGCAAGTCATGTTCACCAGATGTTCACGTTAGGAAATTATTAGGGACTTGACAAGGGGTATGCCCAAGTTGCATGCAATAGTTCCTAGCGATAGGGGGTATCTATGGTTCAGGTCATCGCCCATCGGGGCGCTTCGCGGGCAGAGCTGGAGAACACGGTGGCGGCCTTCCGGGCTGCGGCGACGATGGGCGCAGATGCTGCAGAACTGGACGTGCGACGCACCTCCGACGGAGTTCTGGTCGTGCATCATGACCAGCACCTCGACGACGGCAGGCTGATCGCGGCGACGAGTGTTTCGGATCTCCCGGACCATGTGGCCCGGCTCGGGGCGGCGTTGGACGCGTGTGCCGGGATGTGGGTCAACGTCGAGATCAAGAACTCGCCGGAAGATGCTGACTTCGATGCGTCCGACAAGATCGCCGATGAGACGATGGCCCACCTGATGGCGCGCCACGAGGATGAACGCTGGTTGGTCTCGTGCTTCCGGATCGAAACTGTGGATCGCTGTCGTGAACTTGCACCGTCGATCCGCACCGCGTGGCTGACCACCGGTGTTCCCGATGGCACTGCAGAGTTGCTGGTTGAGCGCGGGCATGTCGCACTGCATCCGTGGGTCGGCTCGCTGACCCAGCCGGTCATCGACGCCTGCCACCGCCTCGGCCTGGAGGTGAACACGTGGACCTGTGACGACGTGCCGCGGATGGAAGAACTGATCGGGTGGGGAATCGACGGGATCTGCACCAACGTGCCCGATGTCGCGGTCAAGCTGATCGGTCGGCGTGGGGGTGGACCAGGTTGACGGCGTCCTGACGGTGCTCGAAATCCAGCATGCGGGTCTCGCCGAGGTAGTCGCCGTCCAACTGGTAGGGGAACGGGGAATGATGGTGGATCGTCAGTGCGTCGAGATCGGTTCGTACGTCGATCCGGCTGGTCGGCTGCACGCCACCGCCGCGCAGCGCACCGCCGAGCGAGCGCAGGATGACCCCGGCGCGCATCGTTCGGAAGGTGACAGCAACTAGGCCTCGTCCGAACGTTGCCGCCGGGCTGAGGTCCAATGCCCGGTTGCCGAGATAGGTGTACGGATTGGTGTTCAGCACGATCGTGAAGTAGCCGTCGGGCACATCGGCGAGGCCAGGGCTTGACACCGTGAAGTGCGGCTGTTCCCGGTCGTAGCCGCTCTTCCAGACGCGCGCGGCGGCGTAGATGAACAGCGGATGGCCAAGCCATCGCTTGATCGAGCCACGACGTTCAACTTCCTGGACTACTGCGGCGTCGTAGCCGACGCCGGTGTGGAAGCAGAAGTAGCGGCCATTCACGTGGCCTAGGCCGATCGGGCGAATGTCGCCGATGGCCAGGCCCTCGGCCAACAGGGCGGCTGCGGCGATTGGATCGTTGGGCATCCCGATGGTGCGGGCGAACACGTTCGTGGATCCGCCGGGGAGGACACCTAGCGCGGTGTCCGTGCCGGCCACCCCGGTGGCCACTTCGTTGAGCGTTCCGTCGCCGCCGAAGCCGATGACCACGTCGATTCCTCGGTGGGCGGCATCCTGCGCGAAACGGGTGGCGTGGCCGCGACGGTTGGTCTCCACGATCTCCACCTCGTGGCCACGGCTGAGCACGCGGTGCACGACCACTGTGTTGCGCGCCGTGACCGAAGAGGCAAAGGCGTTGACGACCAGCAGGATCCGCACTACGACGACCGTAGCGGTCCCAACAGAGGGAGCTGGTTGGCCTGGCTTAGCGGAGCTGGTTGGCCTGGCTTAGCGGAGCTGGTTGGGTGGTTGACGAACCGACCGGTAACAATGTCGGATCATGAACGTCATTGTCTGTGTCAAGCAGATCCCGGACCCGGCGCTTCCGGGTGCATTGGACTCAACTACCAACACCCTCAAGCGCGACGGGAAGCTGATCCTCGACGAAGCCGACAGCTATGGCGTCGAGATGGCGCTCCAACTCGTCGGCGCTGCCGGCAGCGGCGAGGTCAGTCTGGTGTCGATGGCCCCAAACGGCGAGGTCAGCGGGATGCGCACGGCCCTGGCGATGGGCGCTGCCAAGGGTGTGCTGGTGAGCGATCCGGCGCTGCTCGGCAGCGACGCTCTGACCACCGCCAAGGTGCTCGCTGCCGCGATCCAACGGCTCGGTGGTGCCGAGCTGATCATTGCCGCGACCGAGTCCAGCGATGGCTACACCGGCACCGTGCCCGAGCAGTTGGCAGAGGTGCTCGGTTTGCCGTCGGTGACGTTCGCCAAGCGGGTCACGGTGGAAGGCGATGTGCTCAAGGCCGATCGCCAGACGGAAAACGGATACGACGAGATCACCTGTTCCTTGCCGGCGCTGATCAGCGTGACGGCCGGTGTGGTCGAGCCTCGGTATCCCAGCTTCAAGGGCATCCTGGCCGCCAAGTCGAAGCCGATCGACAAGGTCACCGCCGCTGATTTGGGCATCGACCCAGTTGGTTGGGCGGGCGCCGGCCAGCAGATCGTCGACGTCGGCGTGGCCGAGGAGCGTCAGGCGGGCGAGATAGTTGAAGACGACGGAGAGGGCTACGCGAAGGTCATCGCGTTCCTCGAGAGCAAGAAGGTGATCTGAGATGAACGTCTGGGTTTACGCACAGGAATCCAACGGGGCGCCGACCACGGCCACCCTTGAACTGCTCTCCAAGGCGCGCAGCCTCGGTGAGGTGGCGGCCTTCGTAGCCGGCGACGCGTCTGCGGTCGCAGCGGCCCTCGGCGAGTACGGCGCCACCAAGGTGTACGCCACCGGCGACCTCGACGGTCATCTTCCCGGCCCCGCTGCAGCCGCCGCGATCAAGGCCGTGATCGACGCGGGTACGGCACCCGATCTGATCCTGTTCCCGCAGAGCTACGACGGCCGCGATGTGATGGCCAGGCTGTCGGTGAAGCTCGATCGGACGGTGCTAACCAACAACGTCGACATCGCCGTCGACGGCTCAGCTGTGAAGGTCACCACTCCTGTGTTCGGCGGCAACACGTTGGTCACCACCACGTTCACCGGCTCCGGCCCGTTCCTCGCCGCGTTCCGCCCGAAGAGCTTCCCGGTGGAAGCGTCCGGTGGGGGTGCGCCGGAGGTGATTACCGCTGCAATACCCGACCTGGGTGCCAGCGGTGGCGCCAAGGTGGGTGCTGTGCACGTGGAGGAGCGTTCCGGGCCGAAGCTCGACGAAGCGACAGTGGTGGTTTCTGGTGGGCGCGGACTCGGTGAGGCCGGCAACTACGCACAAATCGAGACCCTCGCCAAGCTGCTCAACGGTGCTCCGGGTGCCTCACGGGCGATCGTCGACGCCGGCTGGGTTCCTTACAGCTACCAGGTCGGCCAGACCGGCAAGGTCGTCAAGCCCGACGTCTACCTCGCCGTCGGGATCTCCGGCGCGACGCAGCACATGGTCGGGATGAAG
>JBDSMK010000422.1:0-3038 GCA_039915905.1 Ilumatobacteraceae bacterium | reverse complement strand
GCTCCTGGTCGGGGCAAAGGTGAAGTTCGAAAATGCGGTGGCTTTCGGTGGAGGCTCGATATACACGTATTGCCTCACCGCCGACAGCGACGTGAAGGCCGGCTGTGGCGCCGACTGGGTGGCCGGCGACTCGAAGCTCGTGTTGGGCATGCAGGCCACCGGCAGCGAGGTCACTGCCAGGCAGATCACCCAGGCGCTGCAGCACGAACTGGAGAACCTTGCACAGCGGCTCGGCGACGATGCCAGCCCCACGGTGAGCTCCACGACCACAAGCCCAGCGATGATCACGACGATCACGACAATCGCCTCGAGCATCCCGGGCGGCGCCAGCACAGTGGATGGCACCGGCCTTGTAGGTGCTACCTCGCCTGAGGGATGAACACACCGCTCGCCGGCGACGCGCCGGATATCGCGTCTGCAGCAAGGATCACCGCAGCGGCGGTGTAGGCGGAGGTCTCCTCGAACGGGAAGTGAACGCCCTCCGGGTAGACAATGCCGGTCCAGTACGCGCCGTCTGCTCGACGGTGGGCGCGCGTCCAGCGCAGCAGGTCGGTGGCCGTGGACAAGTCGCCGCCGGCGACATGGGCGATGGCGCACTCTGCTGTCTCCGAGGCCGTGATCCACGGCTCGTCGCTGACGCAGCGAATGCCCTTGCCCTCCATCGCGAAGATGTCCCAGCCCTCGGCCATGCGGGCCTTGGCCTGCTCGCCGGAGAGCGCTCCGGTGAGCACCGGGTAGTACCAGTCCATCGCCCAACGGTCCTTCGGCTCGAACGCTTCGGGAGCGTTGGCGACACGATCGGCCAGTACCGCCGCGGCCGCCCACCAGTCGGGCCGTGGTTCGCCGACCACCGTCGCCAACTGCGCACCGCATCTCAGTGCATGAGAGATGCTGGCCGAGCCGCTGAGCAGTGCGTAGTCCCACGGGGCGTCATCCGCGTTGCGGGCCCACAGCACGGTGCCGTCGGCACGCCGCATCGACATCACCCAGTCGAGCGACCGGCGCACCATCGGCCACAACCGTCCCACCGCACCACGATCGGCCGTGCACAGCCAGTGGTGCCACATTCCGACGCCGACGTAGGCGCACACGTTCGTGTCGAGCTTGGCCTCCTCCACCGAACCGTCGGGGAGGTAGTAGTTCCACCAGCTGCCGTCTTCGCGTTGAATGCCGGCCAGCCACAAGTAAGCCCGCTCGGCCTCGCCGTGCAGGCCGGCAACATCCAGCGCCATTGCCGTTTCGACGTGGTTCCACGGGTCGCAGTGCCCGCCGGGAAACCACGGGATCATCCCTGTATCGAGCTGTAGCGAAGCGATCGAGGTTGCCGTGCGGGCCACCTCGCCCGCACTCAACACACCCGGCAGATCAGGCAGCACCGACACGCTCGTCCGACCTGTTTGCTTGCGCCACCGAATCCGCCAAGCGTGCCGCCACCGGCTTGCGCGCATACACCACGAAGCTCTTGCCGAGCACTGGTGAGAGGGTGCGCTCCACCAGCTTCATCGCCTTCGGCTGTTTGACGATCTCCCACTCCAGCATCCGCCGGTACGCGTTCACCGCTGCGTTGTCCTCACGGCGCGGACCGACAGCGCACTTCAGCCACCAGTACGGTGAGTGCAGCGCATGAGCGTGATGGGTCGACACGACCTCCAACCCGGCGCTGCGCAACTTTGCCTTCAACTCGGTAGCGCTGTAGATCCGTACGTGGCCGCCGACGCTCTTCGGGGCGTGGTACTCGTCGCTGAGCATCCAGTTGATCTTCTCCGGCAGCCACGTCGGCACGGTGGCGGCGAAGGTGCCACCCGGCTTGAGTACCCGGTAGAGCTCGGCGATCGCCGACACGTCGGTCTGGATGTGTTCGAGCACCTCGCTGGTGATCACACGGTCGAACGAGTCGTCGGCGAACGGCAGCCGGGTGGCGTCGCCGCGTAGTACGCCGACGTAGCGCTGCTCGGGAATCTCACCCGCCTCGACCATCGCACCGAACGTGCCGCGGGTGCCGATGACCTCCTCGGCGGAGTAGTCCAGGGCAACCACGTTGGCGCCGTGCCGGGCGAGCTCGAATGCGTGTCGCCCGAACCCGGCGCCGGCGTCGAGCACGAGGTCTCCTGGGCGGACGCCGAGGTGGTCCAAGCGGATGGTCAGCACGACGTCGAGCCGCGATCGAGACGCCCGTTGCGCCGCAACTTGTCGACGTTGGCCGGCATCGCCAGCACCTCTCGGTACTGGTCCACGGTGAGCTGCGCGCAGTGCTTCCAACTCCAACGCTGCACCACCCGCTGGCGCCCGGCGGCGCCGACGCGGGCTCGCAGATCGGCGTCGTCGAGACCGCGACGCAGAGCGGCGACGAGCGACTCGACGTCGCCGGCCTTGCATTGCAGCACGGTGTCGCCGTCGGTGCCGGTGACCTCGGGGAGAGCGCCACCATCGGTGGCCACCAGGCAGGTACCGGTGCTCATCGCCTCGATCGCCGGCAAGCTGAATCCTTCGTACAGGCTCGGCACCACCGCCAGCTCGGACTGCGCGTAGAGCTCGACGATGCGTTCGTCGGTCACCCCACTTACGAAGTCGATGTACGGGCGCAGCTCCAGGCGGTCGATCAGGTCGGCGCTGGCCCCGACCCGTGGCTTGCCGATGATCGTCAGGCGCACATCGCGTTCGGTGCGCAGCTTGGCCATCGCCTCGAGCAGGTAGCTGAGCCCCTTGAGGGCCACGTCGGCGGACGCCGTGGTGATCAGTCTGGCCGGTTCGCGGGCCACCTCCGGGTGCGGTTGGAACAGCTCTGGGTCAACTCCGACTGGTACCAGACGCATACGATCGAGGCTGACGCCCATGTCTTTGTGGATGTCGGCGATGCTGTTCTGGCTCACCACCACGATGCGCGGCATCCGGCTGGCCACCCGGCCCTGCATCTTGACGAAGTTGTACCACCTTCCAATGCTCCACCGCTTGCGCCAGTTCTCGGTGTGGGCCATCTCCAGTGCCCGGTCTCGGGTGATCGGGTGGTGCAACGTGACGATCGTCGGGATCAACTTCTC
>JBDSMK010000419.1:0-2746 GCA_039915905.1 Ilumatobacteraceae bacterium | reverse complement strand
CAGACGGTGCAGAAGTTGTCCTATCTCGTCGGCAAGGATGACTTCGAGCAGGTCGATGTCAGCATCCACCCACCGTTCACCGACATTCGCAGCGTGCAGACCGTGATCGATGCCGACAAGCTCGGTTTCGCGCTGGGCGCGCAGACCTGTCATTGGGAGGACACCGGCGCGTTCACCGGGGAGGTCTCGCCGGCGTTCCTGGCCAAGCTCGGTGTGGACTATGTGATCGTGGGCCACAGCGAACGCCGCGAGTTGTTCGGCGAGACCGATGCTGTCGTCGCCCTCAAGCTCACCGCCGTCGAGCGCCATGGCATGGTGCCGATCCTGTGTGTCGGTGAGTCGTTGGCGGAACGTGAGGCCGGGGCCACCGAGGCGAAGGTGATCGGCCAGGTGAATGCGGCGTTGACTGGCCGCAAGGCCGCTCAGATCGGGGAACTGGTGATCGCCTACGAGCCGATCTGGGCGATCGGCACAGGGCGCACCGCCACCAGCGACGACGCCCAGGAGGTGTGCGCAGCGATCAGGGCACGGATTGCGGTGCTGTTCGGCGCCGAAGTCGCCGGCGCGATGCGCATCCAGTACGGCGGCAGCGTGAAGTCGACGAACATCGAAGAACTGATGGCCCAGCCCGACGTCGACGGCGCGCTCGTAGGCGGGGCGAGCCTCGATCCCGACGAGTTCGCCCGCATTGCCAAGCTCGGTCGCTGAGCTGACATCGACGCCGTGCTCGAGCGGCACGGAGGCGCTGCCGGAACAGACGCGCCAGGCCGCAAAAATGGTTGGAACATGATCGCTGTTATGTGACTTGTGGCCGTGGTACTGTCGCCGTACTCACACCGATCGGGGAGGACGATGTGGGGAGTTAGGCCGGCCTCCTCGGTCGTCGGCAATGTCGGCGAACGCTGGAACCTTTCGGCCATTTCACCTCCCTCCGTTCAAATCAGGAGGATCACAACGTGAGGACATCGAAGCGCGGCACTACCGCCGCTCTTGCTGTCGGACTTCTTGCACTCGTAGGCGCCGCATGCGGCAGCAGCAAGAGCTCTAGCAACACCACACCGGCAACAACCGTTCCGGCAACCACCGCCGCTGGTTCCAGCACCACATCTGGTGCTACGACTACTTCTGGCGTTACACCCACCAGCGGTGCCACAGGCAGCAGCGTTCCGGCAGCCGGCAGCGGTATGAAGCTGACCATCGACATCAACCCGAAGGCGGTGTGGGACGACGGCTCGCCGATCACGGTGGCCGACATCCAGTGCACATTCGATGCCACGATGAAGACCCCTGGGTCGCTGTCCACCGTCGGCTACGACCAGATCGACTCGATCGCCGCCGGTACCAGCGACAAGCAGGCTGTTGTCAAGTTCAAGACGGTGTACGCCCCGTACAAGAACCTGTTCAGCAACCTGATCAAGAAGGCTGCGGTGAAGAACTGTGACGATGTCTCCGGTGATCTGCAGACGGCGATCCCGTTCTCAGGCACGGAGTGGAAGCAGCAGTCGTGGAGCAAGGACCAAGAAGTACTTGTCCCCAACGACAAGTACTGGGGCCCGGAAAAGCCGATTGCCAAGCAGGTAGTCATCGTGCCGAAGGCCGATACCGACACCGAGATCAGTTCACTCAAGTCAGGTGAGGTCGACTTCATCTTCCCGCAGGGCTACGCCGGCATCGCCGATGCCTTGAACGACCCGAACATCAAGTCCACTCCTGGGTACGGCACGAACTATGAAGGCCTGTACTTCCAGCAGAAGACCGGTGTGTTCGCCGATGCAGCCTTCCGGCAGGGTTTCGCGCACTCGATCGACCGTGATCTGATCCTCAAGACCATCTATGGTCCGATCTTCCCCGGTTCGAAATTGCTCGGCTGTCCGCTGTGGGTGCCGACCATCGGCAAGTGGTGCGATGGCACCACCTACGACAACTACTTCGATCCGAAGGCCGCAGCTGCGGCGCTCACTGCTGGTGGCTACGCCAAGGACGGCAGTGGCATGTGGGCCAAGGATGGCAAGGTCCCGACCGTCAAGTGGGTGGTCAACTCTGGTAACAAGCGTCGTGAGACGACTCAGCAGTTGATGATCCCGGAGCTCAAGAAGCAGGGCTTCAACGTCGTCCAAGACAACTGCGACGCAGCCTGCTTCTTCCAGAAGCGTCTCCCCGCACTCGACTACGACATGGCGATGTACATCAACACCGCCTCGCCGGACCCCACGGTCACGACGATCATGGCCTGCAGCCAGGTGCCTTCCGATGCCAACGGCAACAAGGGCCAGAACTCCACTGGCTGGTGCAACAAGGACGCCTCGGCGTTGATGGCGCAGTCTGACTCCGAGCTCGATGTCGCCAAGCGTGTCGACGAGATCCACCAGATCGGCAAGCTGGTTGCCAAGGACGCCGTGATGGTCCCGCTGTTCCAGTTCCCGAACATCGCCGCATGGCGCACCGACAAGCTCACTGGGCCGGTTGACAAGGACGCCAGCAACTACATGGCGTTCCAGAACATCTGGGAGTGGGATCCGGGCGCAAGTGGCAAGATCCTGATCGGTGCAGAGCAATGGCCAGATTGCATCAACTCCATCACCGAGTGCGCCAACTCGTCGTGGATGGTCTGGACCACAGCATTCAAGCTGCAGCCCAGCGTGTGGGACACTACCGCCGGCGGAGACTATGTGCCTACGGCGCTGGTCACCGGCGAACCGAAGGTTGAAGTACTGAAGTAGGACGGCGCTAGCCGCCAACCACTGGT
>JBDSMK010000401.1:0-3562 GCA_039915905.1 Ilumatobacteraceae bacterium | reverse complement strand
CGCGACCCTGGAGGATGTGCTCGTTCATCAGCCGCCCGGCGCGGGCACCGTCGCGATCGGCGATCGCGTTGCGAATCAGATGGTGGAACAGGCTGGACCGGTCTAGCTCTGGTCGGTGGAAGCGGCGGAACGCTTCGAACACCAGTGGCAGATCAACGGTGCGCACGCGTAGCTGGATGAGTCGATCATGCGCCGCGGCCGCCAGCACCGTGTCGTGGAACCGGCGGTTGGCCTGATTGACCTCGCGCAGACCCTCCAGTACGCCGCTACGAGCGGCAGGTACGGTGGCGTCGAATGCGGCCACCGCCTCGTCGAGCAGTTGGAGTTGCGTTTCAGTGGCTCGTTGTGCGGCCAGTTCGGCGGCGTAGCCCTCCAACCGCGAGCGCAACTCGTACAGGTCGGATATCTCCGCCAGCGATAGAGACGAGACGACCGCACCGCGGTTCGGCTCGGTGCGCACGAGACCATCTGATTCGAGCATTCGCAGCGCTTCCCGCACCGGTGTGCGAGAAGCCAGGTTCAACTCGTCGGCGAGTCGCTGCTCCACCAGCCTTGCTCCCGGCCGGTAATGACCCTCCACGATCGCCTGGCGAATCCGTTCGTATGCGGCGCGGGTAGTGCTGTGATCGCTCATCCGCGCGCCGATCGACTTGTGTGCAATGTGTCGTGAACTGTCGGGTCCAGTCCGCCATCTCTGCGCCGCATAACACGGATCGTATGCGATCGGGCCCTCAACCCACGAGGTCATGCGCCACCCGGGCAGGACTTCGTTCTCGCATGGCGTGGTTGAGATGACCGGCGTTCAGTCGTGACGCCGGGTCCCGGCGAGGACGCCGAGATTGGACACGACGAACGGAACGAGGTAGGTCACGCCCGCCTTGATCCATGTCGTCGTCGTCGCCTTGCCGGAGAGCACGACGTCGAGTTGGTTGATCGCGAACAGCACCGTCCCGACGATCAGCGCAATACGGATCGTCGCATAGAGGTGGCGCCGGTAGATGAACACTCGGAATGCTTCCCGCGCCGTTGCCCATGTCGGGATCGACTGCTGGTCCGCGTTCGTGGTCACGCGACCATGTTGCCTCCCGCACGTCGCCTCCCGCGACCGACGGCGCGCGCCACTACCCAGACGTGCGCTCAAGGACGGTCGCCGATCGCCCGCTCTAGCCGATCCCTAACGGTCTGTGGTTGGGGAACGTTGGTTGAGGTTCTGCGGCTGGCTGTTGCGTAACCCGGGCATGTACTCGATGAACTCGAGCAGGTTCCCGTCTGGGTCGCGGCAAAGCGAGACGGCCTTGATCCCTAGGTTTTGATGCTCGACATCGTCACGCAGAACGATGAACTCAATGCCTTTGTTCTGGAGGTCTGCGTGTGCAGCAACGACATTTTCGGTCAGCAAAGCAATGAGAGTCGGGACACGTTCCTCGACCGGGGCCGTTGCGTCCGGCAGTGTTGGCGCGAGCCACTCGATGAGGTCGAGACGTGTGTGCAGTTCTCCGGAGTCGGTGGCCATCAACACGCCGCGACCCTGAGCTACTCGCATCCCGAAGTTCTCTGCGACCGAGGCTGGCCAGACGGCATCGCGGCGGTCGTGGATCATCTGGAAACCGACCTTCTTGTAGAACTCGATCGATTTCTCGAGGTTGCGAACTGCCAGGGTGAAGTGGGAAAGACATCGAACGCTCCATTGCTCGGTCACTGGACCTCCTGAGTTGGCCGCCGTACGGCGGATGTCTGCTTTTCGGTGCTTCCGGCGGCCGTTGGGCTTTGCTTTGCGTTGACAACGAAGGCAGATTGCTGATAGTAAGTAGATACTACGGTAGCTCGACGGGCGCCGTCTCACCCGGGGGGTAGTCATGAAGCGTGCATATTGGCGCAGTGGTTCGCGGCGGGTGATCGCCGCGTCGTTGTGTTCGATCGTTGTCCTGGCGTCGTGTGGCAGTGACTCCAAGGGGTCGTCGACTGTTCCGGTAGCGAGCAGCACATCGGCCACCGCCACGACGGCTTCGACCGCCGCCACGACTACTGGTGGGTCGGTGACTCCTAGCTCGACACAGGCTGGGACACAGGCTGGGAGCTCGGTGCCGACGGGGGGGACTGCCGTTGGCAATGCGACCGGCTCGCCGCTGCGGTTCATGTCGATTCTTGATGAGAGCGACAGCCTTGGGCTGAAGTACACGACCAAGCGAGCAGCGATGGACGCGATGGTGAAGCAGATCAACTCAAACGGAGGTTTGGGAGGCAGTGGGCACCCGGTTGAACTCACCTACTGCGTTACTCAGTTCGATCCCAACCTCGCTCAGAAGTGCGCCAGGGATGCCGCTGCAGACCCGTCGATTCTGGCAATCGTGGGAGAGACCACGAACTATCCGGATCAGGTTAACCCGGTGCTCGAAGGGGCGTCGATGGCCTCGATCGGGACCGAGCCTTACGGCGAGAACGACGGTTTGAGCCCGAACTCGTTTCCGACCGCGGCCGGCTACATCAGCACCGTTGCCGGTATGGGCACCGTGCTCGCCGACGTTGGTGGGGCCAAGAAGATCAGTGTGATCCATGTTGATGTCCCTTCTGCCTTGGCGTCCGTGGAGATCATCAAGACCGCGTTGAAGGCACGGGGCTTGGAGTTGGTCCACTCGATCGCGATTCCGATCGGCAAGGCCGATGTGGCTGCAGAGACCGCGGCCGCCCTCGACGGATCCGATGGCATTGCTCTTCTGACAGATCCTGCGACAGCCAACAAGGTCATCGAGTCCATGACCCAGCAGGGCAAGATCGTGCCCATCGGTGGGTCGGGTGGTCAGTTCTCCGCCGATGCTCTCGCCGGCCTCGGTAGTGCCGGCAACGGTGTGCTGCTCGCCAACTGGTATGCGTCCGACGACGTCAAGGCTCCAGGCGTCACCGAATACCTCAGGGTGATGGAGAAGTTCAGCTCGTTGAAGAACAGCGACGATCTGGCCAAGAGCGGCTACACAGCGATGCTCCTGCTCAACGACGCCGCAAAGGCCGTGCCCACGATTGATCGCAAGAGCCTGCTCGATGCGCTCAGGTCGATGAAGTCGTTCGACACCGGAGGCCTTACCCCGACGATCGACTTCACGTCTTCTGGGCCGATCGTGCTTGCCGGCAAAGCACTCCCACGGTTCGTGAATCCGACCGTGATGTACGGCAAGGTCGTTGACGGTGCGGTGCACGCGGTGGACGGCAAGTTCATCAACCCGCTCGCTCCCAAGTGAGGGGACAGCCCGGCCCGTTCCCGGGTTTCATCCGAGGCTCCTGAGTCGTGACGACCTTCTTGCAGTTCGTGTTGATCGGGATCGGGCCGGGCGCGATCTACGCCCTGGCTGGCTGCGGAATCGTTCTGATCTATCGCGGCTCCGGAGTGCTCAACTTTGCCCACGGCGCGCAAGCGCTGCTGGCAGCCGAGCTGTTCGTCTGGCTGTGGCAGGACCACGGTTGGCCAGTTCTGACAGCGATTCTGGCAGTCACACTGATCAGCGCGCTTGTGGGCGCGCTGATCTATGTGCTGGCAATGCGCCGGCTCCAGGAGTCGTCTCCGGTCGTA
>JBDSMK010000397.1:0-5082 GCA_039915905.1 Ilumatobacteraceae bacterium | reverse complement strand
CTGATCGGCAAGGGCAGCTGCATCGTTGGACACTTCGAGATCGTCATCGGAGACGACGTCTGGACCGGGCCGCATGTGTACATCACCGATCAGAACCATGGTTACGAGGACATCACTGTGCCGATCTCGGGTCAGAGCATGCCGGAGAAGCCGGTGAGCATCGGTGACGGCTCGTGGCTTGGCTACGGAGCGGTGGTGCTGCCCGGGGCGCGCATCGGCAAGCACGTCACGGTTGGCGCCAATTCGGTCGTGACCGGTGAGCTCCCCGACAACTCGGTTGCCGTCGGTGCCCCAGCGCGCGTGGTGCGGTTCCACGACGGCGAGTCGTGGCGCAAGCCGTGAAACCTGGCGCCCATGAAACCCTGTCATCGCCCATGAAACCCTGGCGTCCATGAAGCGCGGTCGGAGCGACGATCTGCTGCTAGGTGAATGGGCCTGTCTCGGGATGCTCGCAACGTCTCCCGCACATGGGTTCGCACTCGCCACCCGGCTGGCCGCCGATGGTGATGTCGGTCAGGTGTGGTCGCTGTCGCGGGCGCTTACCTACCGGGCCCTCGATCAGCTCGTAGTACGCCAGTTGGTCGAGCCGATCGTTCACGAACGGGGCATCGCGGGTGGCAATCGCACGGTCTTCGCTCCGACTCAGCGCGGCCGCAGCGAGCTGTTGCGCTGGCTGACCACCCCGGTCGAGCATCTCCGCGATCTACGCAGCGAACTGTTGTTGAAGTTGGTGCTCAGCCAGTTGAACGGTGTAGATCGCCAGCCGTTGCTGCGTGCCCAACGTGACCTTGTGCGCCACATCGCCGACCGCCGCAGCAGCGCTGCGGATGGTCGCGTCGCCATCGACGACGTTGTTGGGTTGTGGCGTCGCGAGTCGGCGCATGCTGCGCTGCACTTCCTCGACAACCTCATCGAATGAATCTTCAGTCGGCGGGCTTGTCATGGAAGGTCGGCCGGGTGCAACGTGGCGTCGAGTACGACGGTTCCGTCGGCGTCCGTCAGCCAGATCCGTCGGGCGTCGCTGATCTTGATCGCGGATGCCAGCACGGCCTTCAGAGACGGCCCCGATCCGAGCAGAGTTCCCGCCGCCACCCGCTTCCCATCGCTTCCGGTCAGCCACAGCCAGTAGATCTCGCCATCGTCGAGCCCGGTCACTGTGAACGCGACCTGGGTGCCCCATGGGCGAGCGGCGAGGTTCGCCGTAGCGCTCAGCGAACCAGGACCGCTGAGCCGCACCGGTTGTGCATTCGATTCGTGAGTCTGACGCATCGCGATGGCGGCGAAGCTGACAGCCAGGCCGACGACAACGACGGCCGCCGCAGCGAGCAGCGCCCGATGGCGCCGTCGATGCCGTCGAGCGGCAATGCCAGCCTCTACCGCCCCGATTATCCGGCTGCCGAGTGCGTCCGGCGCAGCGGCAGGTTGCAGCGCTGACTCGCTCATCGGCCCGGTCTCGGACTGGTGCCCAGTCGATGCGGCGTACTCATTGATCTCCTCCATCCGCAGCGCCTCGAGCGCTGCGGCGGTTTCGATGAGTTCGTCGAGATCGCAACGGCACGAGACACACCCGGCGAGGTGCGCGGCGAACAGTGCTTCGGCCTCGACGTCGGCTTGATCGGCCAGATGCAACGCCCGCATCGCCAGATCGCCGCGCCTCAACCGACATTCGTCGCTCACGGTCTGCTCCATTCGTTGGATTCCGATTCTTCCAGCGCGTTGCGCATGGCCCGAAGCGCGTAGTACAAGCGACTCTTCACGGTGCCGACCGGAATGCCGAGTTGTGCAGCGACGTCTGCCAGCGGCCGGCGCCGGAGGTGGACTTCCTCCAACACTCGACGGTGATCCTCGCTCACCCGGTTCAGCGCGTCGCGAACCTGCCACGCGGTGAGCATCCGGTCGAGCTCGCTCGTTGCCGTTCGATCGAGGCCGTCGCGCAACTGCTCTGTGGTGGTCGCTCGCCTTGGTCGTACGGCGGCTGCGCGTGCATGGTCGATCACCAGGTTGCGCAGGATGCTGAACAGCCATGTGCGCATCGAACTGCGGCTCTCGTCGAAGGTGTGGGCCGCCCGCCAGGCGTGGACGAACGTCTCCTGAACGAGATCCTCGGCATGCTGTTGATCGTGGGTCAGGCGGCGGGCGGCACGGAACAATTCGCCGCCATGAGCAGCGTAGGCAGCGCGAATGCCGTCCTCGTGGGCAACGGAAGGAGTGGTCGCCCACGAGGACATCGGCTGGTGATACGCACAGGCAGGCGGCGAGGTTCGGTCGATCATCAGTTTCGTATTTCTTTCTACGTGGATCGAACGGATGACTGTGGCGACCGTATTCCCGGGCATCCGCTCGAAAGGAGCATGAAATGCACGGACACCGAGTCCTACTAACCTTGGCCGCCGGCTTGACGTTGGCCGCTACTGCCTGCGGTTCGACCAGTACGAAGTACTCGGCCGGCCAGGCCACAAACACGACAGCGACCGGGGCCGGTGCAGTCACCGCCGTGACCAGCGGATCGAACGGGACATCGTCGGTCGCCTCGACGACTATGCCGAACGACCCCGGAGGTTATGGCTACGGCCCGGCCACGACGATGTCCCCCGCCACGACGATGTCCCCCGCGACGACGATGTCTCCCGCCACGACGGCAGTCACCCCCGCCCCGGCAGCGGGTCGGGTCGAGGTGGATGTCGCTGCGACCAAGCTGGGCAACGTGGTCGTCAGCAGCGGTAGGACGCTTTATGCGTTCGTGCCCGACACCGCAACCACGTCAGCATGTTCTGGCCAGTGCGCCACCACCTGGCCGCCCCTAGTCAGTGCGGCAGCCCCCGGTGCTGGTCTCGATGCGGGTGACTTCGCCACCATCACCCGCTCCGATGGGACCACCCAGGTGACCTTTTACGGCCACCCGTTGTACTTCTTCGTGGGCGATGCCAAGCCCGGCGATACGAACGGCGAAGGCATTCTCGGCAAGTGGAACGCCGTCACCCCCGACGGGACCCTCATCCCCGCCAAGTAGCCTGCCGGCTCTGCGATGACGTTCGATCAGGTTTGTCAATCGCCCCTGACGCGACGACCGCCCGTCGGCGCATGTCGCGCTGCACTTCCTCGACAACCTCATCGAATGAATCGTCAGTTGACTGGCGACGCAAGGCGCCACGTCGTCCCGTTGTCGGCGCTGATCAACGCACCACGGCCGATCGGAATTACGTCAGGACCTCCTGGAACGGTGAACGGCTCACCGAACGACTCAGTCGGGGAGTCGATTTGCTGTTGCGCCCAGGTCGCGCCGCCATCGATCGATACAGCGAACTCGACGGTCCTTGATGGCGGGTTGATGTGAAGCACAGCGAGCGTCGAGTCGTGGGGCACGAACAGTCCGAATGAGTCGCCGAACGCGCCCCGAAAGTCCGGCGGTAATGCGGTCGTGGCAGCGAACGTGGTGCCCGCATCGTTCGAGACGAGCACTCGCCCGATTGTGTCTGTCCCTCCGAACGGGCTCGGAGCGCAGACAGCGACGAGTTGCTGGCCGTCGGCTGCTGCGTCGAGCGCTACCGAGAACGCGTCACCCGCACCACTTGTGTCTACGCAGGGCGGTGTCCAGCGCTGCCATTTGCCATCGACGAGCCGCGCCCCGCCGGTGACCGTTCTGTCGTTGTAGACCACCCAGCCGTGACCACCACGGAGCACGATCGCGAAGTCTGCACGTGGCCCGGCTCCCGGTTGGATGCGCACCGCTGAGGCGACGAAGTCGTCGCGATCCACCGGAGACGAAAGCACCTCGAACGCAGTGTCCTTGGTGGAGAAGCCGACGACATACACGACTGCCCCGTCGGTCGCCGCTGCGTAGACGTTCCCTGCACCGGACGGGTTGGCGGCCCGCCAGGTGCGTCCGCCGTCATGCGTGGAGCGCAGTCCTAGTTGGGTGACCACCCAGCCATTGTTGTCATCGGCGAAGGTGACACTGAGTGGTGAGGCGTCCAACGCCTGCGCGGTCCAAGTTGCGCCGCGATTGAGCGTGTGCAGCAATCCGGATTTCGTGGAGCCGTCCGCCGTGGTCGTCTCGGCGACCGCCCACCCTCGTAACTCGGTCGGGAACGACGCGGAGCGGATCGCCGCGCCGGATGGTAGCGAGAGCCCATCGGGGGCCAGGTTGACGCTCGTCGGTGTCGCAGACGTAGGTGTCGCAGATGTAGGTGTCGCAGACGTAGGTGTCGCAGAGGTAGGTGTCGCAGAGGTCGGTGAGACCGCGGTCGGTGAGACGGTTGTGGGTGTCACAGTTGTCGGGTTCGCTGTGCTGGACGGCGTTGCCGTCGAATTGACCGGAGCCGATGTCGTTGCCGGGTGCTGCTCTTCGACTTGTTCGCCGTGGCTGCCGATGATGACGACCGCCACCACGGTTGCTGCGACCAGCGCGGCTGCGATCCCGACCGAGACCCAGCGCACCGAACGGCGACGCCTGTTGTCTGCAGACGATGTGCCCGCAAGCGAATCGTCGAGCAGTTCGCGCCACGCAGTATCAGTGTCAGTGTCCGCACCGATGCCTACGTGGGACCGCAGTCGCTGGGCGGCGTTGGTGATGTGCTCATCGATCGGATCCATCAGCTCTCCTCGGCCGTCAGTGCCCGAGCGAGGGTGGCCCGCGCTCGCGACAACGATGTCTTCACGGTGCCAACGGACACCTTCAGCGTGCTGGCCACATCGACTACGGACATGTCGTCGATGTAGTGCAAGGCGACGGCGGCGCGTTGCCTTGGTGGCAGCGCGCGTACCTTCGCCCAC
Organism: Ilumatobacteraceae bacterium; assembly: GCA_039915905.1. Lineage (GTDB taxonomy): Bacteria > Actinomycetota > Acidimicrobiia > Acidimicrobiales > Ilumatobacteraceae > JAODBQ01. The sequence goes on along the minus strand of JBDSMK010000397.1, from coordinate 309 downwards.
AGCGCCGCTGTTTGTGGATCGGGCATGTCGGTGGTGCCGGGGGGTGGAGTGCGGGCGAGTGCGCGACGTTCTCGTTCACTTCCACGGTGGCTGTCGATGCACATGTTGATCAGCACCCGCCTGGTCCACGCGCCCGGCCGGTCCAAGCCGGCGACAGTCGACCAGGCCCGAAACGTGCGCAGCATTGCGTCTTGTACCAGGTCGTGGGCCACCTCGCGGGAGCCAGTGAGCGCAACGGCCACGGGGAGCAACCGCGGACGCTCGCTACGAAAAAAGTCCTCGAAGTCCGTCGGCCTGATCGAACCCTCT
>JBDSMK010000369.1:0-4993 GCA_039915905.1 Ilumatobacteraceae bacterium | reverse complement strand
CACCCAGCTCATCTCGATGGTGATCGGGTCCGGTCGCGGCCGCGACCTGCCGAAGATCATCGACGTGCTCGTGGACCGCGCGAGCAGCGCGAAGAACCTGCAGGTGGCCAACGTGCGCGTGGCCGTGCCGCTCAGCGCCGATCAGGAACAGCGCCTTGCCGCAGCGATCGCCAACGCCACCGGCAAGCAGGTCAACCTGAAGGTCACCGTCGACCCCGATGTGCTCGGCGGGGTGGTCGCCACGATCGGCGACACCGTGATCGACGGCACCGTGCGCACCCGTATCGACCAACTGAAGTCGCGTCTGTAGAACGACCCCATCAGAGAAAAGGGAACCGTCACCATGGCAGAGCTCACCCTGAGCGCCGGCGACATCGCCGAAGCACTGAAGAAGAACCTGGACGGCTTCGAGCCGTCGCTGGAGGCCCGCACCGTCGGGCGTGTCGCCGAGGTCGGCGACGGCATCGCCCGCGTCAGCGGACTCCCTGACTGCGCGGTCAACGAGCTACTCGAGTTCGCCGACGGCACGGTTGGATTGGCCCTCAACCTCGACGAGGACTCCATCGGAGCGGTGGTGCTCGGCACCGGTTTCGGGGTGGAGGAAGGTCAGCCGGTGAAGGCCACCGGGCGGATCCTCAGCGTGCCGGTTGGCGACGCACTGCTCGGTCGGGTGGTCAATGCTCTGGGTGAGCCGATCGACGGCAAAGGTGACATCGTCGGGGGCATCCAGCGCCGTGTGGAGATCCAGGCGCCAGGCATCATGGGCCGCCAGCCGGTGCACGAGCCGTTGCAGACCGGCATCAAAGCGATCGACGCGATGACCCCCATCGGCCGTGGCCAGCGCCAATTGATCATCGGTGACCGCAAGACCGGCAAGACCACAGTGGCCGTCGACGCGATCATCAACCAGCGCGGCCTCGGCGTCAAGTGCATCTACGTGGCCATTGGGCAGAAGGGGTCCACGGTGGCCCAGACGGTGGAGACACTTCGCCAATACGGCGCGTTGGAATACACCGTGGTGGTGGCCGCGCCGGCCAGCGATCCGGCTCCGTTCAAGTATCTCGCCCCGTATGCAGGGTGCGCCCTCGGACAGCACTGGATGGAGCACGGCGAGCATGCCCTCATCGTTTACGACGACCTGTCAAAGCAGGCGGAGGCCTACCGGCAGTTGTCGCTGTTGCTGCGCCGCCCACCGGGCCGCGAGGCGTATCCCGGGGACGTGTTCTACCTCCACTCGCGTTTGCTCGAGCGCGCCGCCAAGCTCAGCGATGAGCTCGGTGCCGGTTCGCTGACCGCCTTGCCGGTGATCGAGACCAAAGCCGGCGACGTCTCCGCGTACATCCCGACAAACGTGATCTCGATCACAGACGGCCAGGTGTACCTCCAGGACAACCTGTTCAAGTCCGGCGTTCGTCCGGCAGTGGACGTTGGCATCTCGGTGTCCCGGGTCGGCGGCGCGGCGCAGATCAAGTCGATGAAGAGCGTGTCAGGTACGTTGAAGCTCGACCTCGCCCAGTTCCGCGAGCTGGAGGCCTTCGCCACATTCGGTTCCGAACTCGACGCGATTTCCAAGGCCCAGCTGGAGCGCGGCTACCGCCTGGTGTAGCTGTTGAAGCAGCCGTTGAACAGCCCGATGCCGGTGGAGGAGCAGGTGGTGGTTGTGTTCGCCGGCACCAAGGGCTACCTCGACGACCTGCCGGTCAACGAAGTGCGTGCGTTCCAGACCGGACTTCTCGACCATTTCCGTTCGGTGCAGGCCGGCCTACTGGCTGGGATCCGCAACAACCCGAAGGCCGACGTTCCAGCCGAGCTCGGTGATCTGGTTGCCGACTTCAAGCGCGACTTCGTGCGTGCCGCGGAAGAGGAGCGAGCTGCCGACCCGACCAGGACCGATGCGGAAGTGGTCGGCGCAGCGCGGAGCGACAAGACACTGGCGACGGAGTAGGACGATGGCTGGAGGTCAGGAGCGCATACTTCGCGGACGAATTCGCAGCGTCCAGGCCACGAAGAAGATCACTCGCGCCATGGAACTGATCGCCGCCTCGCGCATCGTCAAGGCACAGCAACGTGTCCAAGCCGCAGTGCCATACAGCAACCTGATCACCGAGGTGGTCAAGGATCTCGCGGCTGCCAGCGGCAGTTCGTCGGGGTCGCCGCTGCTTTTGGGTCGAGATCAGGTCAGGCGCACCGCGTATGTCGCGATTGCCGCCGATCGAGGCCTGTGCGGTGGCTACAACGCCGGCGTGCAGCGTGCGGCGGAAGGCGAGATCAAGGCCGATGTGCTGGCCGGCAAGGACTACACGGTCGTCGCCGTCGGCCGTCGCGTCGAGGGCTACTTCAAGTTCCGCGGTTACAACATCGATCGGGCATACACCGGGTTCAGCGACCAGCCGACCTACGAGAAGGCCCGCGAGATCGGCGCGCACGTGGTGTCGATGTTCGTCAGCGGTCAAGTGGACCGCGTCGAATTGGTCTACACCAGGTTCATCTCCGCAGGTTCGCAGGAGGTCGTGCTGCGTCCGCTGGTGCCGCTGAACGCCGACACCGTTGCCGGTGGTGACGGCAAGGCCGATGTGGGCCCGGGTGCCACCGCCGATTATGAGTTCGAGCCCGGCGCCGACACGATTCTGGAGACCCTGCTGCCGCGTTACGTCGAGGCGCGCGTTTATGCAGCGCTGCTGAATGCAGCGGCCAGCGAGTACGCCTTCAAGCAGCGGGCCATGAAGAGTGCCACCGATAACGCCGAGGACCACATCAACAGCCTCAGTCGGATCATGAACCGTGCCCGCCAGGACTCGATCACCACGGAGATCATGGAGATCGTCAGCGGTGCCGAGGCGCTGTCGGGTGGCAAGGCGACGCATCACATCGACCTCGACTCGTTCGACGACCCCGACTCCGACTTTGCGACCGAGGGCCAGCTCACGGCTGCGATGACGCACGACGGAGCCTCTCGATGATCCACAACATTCCCGGCAGCATTGGCCGCGAGCACGGGCACAGCAGTACGACTGATCTAGAAGGACGATTCCAATGACCATGACAGACACCGAACGGTCCACCGCCTCGAACCGCCAGGATGGACGCGTCGTCGCCATCGCCGGCCCGGTTATCGACGTCGAGTTCCCCCGCGGCGCACTGCCCGCCCTGAACAACGCGTTGGAGTTCACTGTGCAGGTCGACGGTAAGGACATCGTGATTCTCGCTGAGGTGGCGCAGCAGCTCGGCGGTAGCCGGGTTCGGGCGGTGTGCATGAAGCCCACCGACGGCCTCACCCGCGGCACGGCGGTGCGCGACACCGGACACGGCATTTCCGTGCCTGTAGGCGACCGCACTCTCGGTCACGTGTGGAACGTGTGGGGCGACGTTCTCGACGGCAACAACGCCGACTTCGCCGACGTCGAGCGTTGGGAGATCCACCGCCCGGCCCCCGACTTCGCTGCACTGGAGCCCTCCAAGCGGCTGTTCGAGACCGGGATCAAGGTCATTGACCTGCTCACCCCCTACGTCGCCGGTGGGAAGATCGGATTGTTCGGTGGCGCTGGCGTGGGCAAGACGGTGTTGATCACCGAGATGATCCGCCGCGTCGCCCAGAACCACGGTGGTGTCTCGGTGTTCGCCGGTGTCGGCGAACGCACCCGTGAAGGCACTGACTTGATGATCGAGATGACCGAATCGGGGGTGTTCGAAAAGGCCGCTCTGGTGTTCGGTCAGATGGACGAGCCACCGGGCGTGCGGCTGCGCGTCGCTCTCTCCGCGCTGACCATGGCTGAGTACTTCCGTGACGTGCAGAACCAGGACGTGCTGTTGTTCATCGACAACATCTTCCGGTTCGTGCAGGCCGGCTCGGAGGTGTCCACCCTGCTCGGCCGGATGCCCTCGGCGGTGGGTTACCAGCCGACACTGGCCGACGAGATGGGCGCCCTGCAGGAACGCATCACCTCCACCCGTGGTCGCTCGATCACCTCGCTGCAGGCGGTGTACGTGCCGGCCGACGACTACACCGACCCGGCGCCGTTCACCACGTTCACCTTCCTTGATGCGACAACCGAGCTCAGCCGGCAGATCGCCTCATTGGGCATCTATCCCGCCGTGGACCCGTTGTCGTCGACGTCCACGATCCTTCAGCCGGAGGTCGTCGGTGAGCGGCACTACGCCGTGGCCCGCAACGTGCAGGAGATCCTGCAGCGCTACAAGGAACTGCAAGACATCATCGCCATCTTGGGCCTCGATGAGCTCTCCGAGGAGGACCGCCTCACGGTGTCGCGGGCCCGCAAGGTGCAGCGCTTCTTGAGCCAGCCGTTCTACGTCGCCGAGGTGTTCACGGGAGTGAGCGGCGAGACCGTTCCGGTGGCCGAGACGGTGGACAGCTTCGAAGCGATCGTCAAAGGCGAACTCGACGATGTGCCGGAGCAGGCGTTCCTCAACGTCGGCGGTGTGGAGCAGGTGCTGGCCAAGGCGAAGGCGTTGCAGGAAGGCACAGCCTGATGTCGCGCCGTAGCCGAATTGACGCCGTGAAGGCGTTGCAGGAAGGCACAGTCTGACGATGGCCACCATGCACGTCGAGCTGGTCTCGCCGGAGAAGTCGTTGTTCTCCGGCGAGGCGACGCAGGTAATCACCCGGATCCTCGGTAGCGGAGAGATCGCGTTCCTCCCGGGGCATGCACCGTTCCTCGGGGCATTGATCGAGAATCACACCCGGATAACGCTGGAAGATGGCAGTGTGCTCGATGTCGCTGTGCACGGCGGCTTCGTGCAGGTCAGCGGCAAGACGGTGTCGATTCTGAGTGATGTAGCCGAGTTGGCCGACGACATCGATCGGGCCAGGGCGGCGGCCGCCAAGGAGCGGGCCGAAGCCATCCTGGCGAAGGAGGGCGATGCCGACGCCGAAGCAGCATTGGCCAGAGCACACGCCAGACTCAACGCCACCGGCGGGGTCAACGGCACCTCCGCGGCACAGCACTAGTCACCCTCGACCAACTGCGCCGGGGGT
>JBDSMK010000353.1:0-4006 GCA_039915905.1 Ilumatobacteraceae bacterium | reverse complement strand
GTTGGAGGGCACCACGACTCTCATGTAGCCCGTCCCGGCGTCGTTGCCGGCGGAGTTGAACCAGGTGATGCCCAGCGAGGCGGCGTAGTCGACTACTGAGTCGAGCGGACCGGTGCCGTCACCGGGGCCGTCGTAGGCCGAGCCCAACGAGCGGGTCACGATGCTGACACCGTTCGCGGCGAACCAGTCGACCGCGGCGCGCATGTCACTGACCGTGTTCACCGAGGCGATGTACACGTCGGCGTCGGGAGCGGTGTCTTTGACGATCTCGGTGACCGCCAGTCCGTGCTGGTCGCCCTGCGCGCTGTTGATTGAACCGTCTGCGTTGCACAGACCTGTCTGCAGGCTGTCGCGGCAGAACATGTGGCCGTTGGCCAGAGTCGGCCGCGGTCCCTGCTCGGTCGTGTTCCACGAGTCCACGGTGAAGAAGTCGATGATCCCGATGCGGGTCCCGCCGCCGCGGAACCCGGCGTCCTGCCATGCGGTGGCGTTCATCGCCGCGACGCCGTCGTTGACCGACGGGCCGTAGCCGACGGACTCGGAGCGTCGCGGGCGCTGGTTCGCAGGGCGTGAAGCGCGTACGAACTCCACCCCGTCGATGCGCGCCAGATCGGCGACTCGGTCGAACGGCACGGTGGCCTGCACCAGTGCGCCCGGCACGGAACCGGTGACCATGCCACCGATTGCGATCACGGCGGACGCTGCTTGCCCGGCCTGTTTGCCGACGACGTCGACGGCGACGGACGTGCGGCTTGCGCCCTCGGTGTGGCGCCGCGCCGCGGCAACAACCTCGGCCACCAGCGCGGGATCGGTGATCGCAGCTGTGCCCGGTGGATCAGCATCGGCCGAAGAGTTGGCATCTGCCGAGGAGCTGGCACCGATTGAGGAGCTGGCATCGGCCGAGGAGCTGGCACCGGCCGGAGAGCTGGCACGGGCTGGCGCGCTGATGGAGATGCCGAGCGTCGCCCAAATGAGGGCGGTGAGCGCGATCACGCCGGTGGCGATGCGGTTGCTCGACCGGTGGTCGGCGCTGGTGGTTGTGGTGCGACGAGCGCGGTGCATCAAGCGTCAGTGGCGGCGCGAGCGCCGGGTGCGTCGAGCGGGTGCATGAGGCTCGAACCGCGGCTGCGGCGGCGCGACTATCGCCGTCTGCGCATCGAGCGCAACGACGATCCCGTCGGCATCGATGTCAGTGGGCTCGGTTGGGGCATCGACTACGACCGGGATCTCTTCCTTCGGTTTGCGTCCGAGGGCTAGGTCGATGCCGAACAATCCGGCTGCGAGCACCGCTCCCGCCGCTCCGTGGCGCCGGCGCGCGGTAGCGATCGGATCGGACACCGGCCGGAAGTCAGGCTCGGTTACGAACTCATCGTCGGGCCCGCTGTCGCGAGTGTCGACGAACCCGTCTCCGGCAGCATCTGCACGCCCGCTAGCGGACTCCCCGGAGTCATCGGACGTGTGCTCCTCGGTCACGCCGTGCAGGCTAGCGAGGATCGCGCACACAGGGGTGTGGCAGCGCCTACAGTTCCCGTCGTGCCTGATGGGGATGGTATCAACCATGTCGTCGCCGCACTGCGGACGGCGCTTGTCGGCCGGGCAGTGGTGCGCTTCGACGGCCCCGGACTACAGGGCCCGGCGCCCACCGCCGGACGGGTGATCGAAGAGGTCCACCGCCGTGGCCGCCACGTGCAGATCCTGTGGGACGACGGCCTCGTGTTGCACACCAACCTGCGCCTCAGCGGCGTGTGGCACCTGTACCGCGACGGCGAGCCGTGGCGCCGACCGTTCACCCAGTTGCGGGTCGCAATCACGGTTCCCGGATGGGTCGCGGCGTGCTTCAATGCGCCGGTGGTGGAGTCGTATCGCGAGTTCGACCGCTACCGCCACCCCGGATTCGGTCGCTGCGGTCCGGATCTGTCGGTGATGCAACCGCCGGTGGAGGAGTCGGCGGCGCTGCTCGGCGAGTACTACGACCCGGCGGCGGCGGTCGCCGAGGCTCTGCTCGACGCGCAGGTGGCTCGTGGTATCGGCAACGTGTACCGCAGTGAAGTGCTGTGGGAGTGCGGCATGCATCCAATGGCGGAGGTCGGCCAGCTCGATGCTGCCGAGCGCCTGCGCCTGTTCGAGGCAGCTGCACGGATGCTTCGCAGCAACCTCGAACGTGTCGTGTGGGACACCGCTCCCGACAACCGCGATGCGTTGATGGTCTATGGCCGCAACGGGCAGCGCTGCGGCCGGTGCGGCGACACGGTAGAGGTGCGACGAATTGGCGAGCATGCCCGGCTGCTCTACTGGTGCGCCGGCTGCCAGACCGCACATGACCCGAAGCTGGGCGATCCTCGCCGGACGCGTTCCATGGATCCCCATCCGGCAGCCACGAAGTTCATGGCCGACCTGCCGTGGCGCCGCGGTGACCTGGCCGGTTAGCTCCAGTTAGCTCCGATTAGGTCCGGCTGGATCTGGTTGCCGATAGGAGTAGATCATGACCACACTTGTCAATCGGCCCAACACTGCGCTGCTCGTCGTCGATGTGCAGAACGGTGTAGTTGCGGGTGCCCATCAGCGTGACGCCGTCGTCGCCAAGGTGGCCGGCCTGGTTGACAGGGCGCGACACGAACGCGTACCAGTGGTGTGGGTCCAGCACTCCGATGAGCATCTAGCGCCAGGGAGCAACGAATGGCGCATAGTCGGCGAGCTGGCTCCGGATGCGGACGAGGCGTTGATCGAGAAGAACTATGGCGACTCGTTCGAGGGCACCGAGTTGGAGTCTGTGCTGTCTCGTCTGGGCGTCGGGCGGCTGGTGGTGGTCGGCGCGCAAACTGATGCATGCATCCGCTCCACACAGGAGTAGCCGGCAGATCGGCGAAGCCGCCAGCCGATCGGCAACGCCGCTGGGAGGTCGGCGTAGCCGTTGGGAGATCGGCGTAGCCGTTGGGAGATCGGCGTAGCCGCCAGCCGATCGGCGTAGCCGTTGGCAGATCGGCAACGCCGCTGGGAGGTCGGCGTAGCCGCCAGCCGATCGGCAACGCCGCTGGGAGGTCGGCGTAGCCGCTGGCAGGTCGGCGTAGCCGCTGGTTAGGCGGGGAACAGGCCGGCGATCACCGCTGCCCAGCCATCATTCGACGAGTGCTGGCTGTCCACCGCGGGTTGCTTGCGCCCGTTGACCGCGGCGAGGCAGTTGGAGGCCAGCGCCGTCGCCGGGACGTCGCCGGTTCGCAATGCGAGATCCACCGCCGCTCGTGCCGCTGCCAGCGCGGCGTTCCCGTCGCCGGTCGCGTGATGCGCTCCAGCGGCGCCGACCAGGGCGAGCACCTGATCTAGGTAGGACGCACCGCCAGCCGCGGTGACTTGGGCCGAGGCGGCCAACGCGGCAACGGGATGCCCGGCGAGCGCTTCGATGATTGCGGTGACGGCATTGGCGAAAGGGTGGTCGCGGTTCTCCGGCGGAATCGACTCAAGAGTCGCGAGAGCTTCGTCGACACGCCGGATCTGGCCCTGCGCCATCGCCAGGATGATCATCGGTTCGTACGAAGTGCTGCCCGCGCCGCGCAGTTCGGCGATCGTGCGGGTGGCGCTAGACGCGGCAGCGAGGCCGTCGCCGCGGTGCATCTGCGCGCCGGCCACGGCCAGCAGCGGCAGCGCCCCGACGGAGGCTGCGGCGGTGTCGGCAACGGCGAAAAGCTCCTCCTCTGTTCGTTGTGCGGCGGCCGTCCATCCGAGTCCGGTCTGGGCCCGCAGCAACGGCGCCATTGCCTGGCTCAGCCCGTAGCGATCGGCCAGCCGGCGGAACCGCGACCGGGCCGTCTCCGCAAGCGCAGCGGCTTCCTCGAGGTCGCCTTGCCACAGGTAGAGGTTGGCTTGCAAAGTTTGCATCATCGCCGCGGCCCAGGTGTCGCCGCGCTCCTCGGCCTCGCTGCCGACTTGCACAGCGAGCGTTCGGGCGGCGTCGAAGTTGCGCAGGAAGAACTCCACGAAACCCAGTAGCCCAAGAACCCAGGTCACCCCG
>JBDSMK010000280.1:0-4591 GCA_039915905.1 Ilumatobacteraceae bacterium | reverse complement strand
GAGTCGAGTCGGAGCCGCCGGCCACGGAAGCCTTGAGTTCGCCGTAGCTGAGCGGTTCGCGCATCAGTGCACCGAGGACCGTGAGGACGTGACGATCGCTCAGTGTGAGCGCTGCGCGTGTCATTGATCCTGCACGGACGAGTCCGGGTGGCGCTGGAGGTAGACGTCCGAGCGGGACGGGAATCCGCGCTTCAGTCATGTTGGTCCCGCCTGCTTCGATGTTTGCACGTTACTCAGACAGCGCGAACGAACGGATCTTGTCGTGTCGGGCGACGAGTGTGACCCGATCGCCTGGTTCGGCAGCCCGGGGCGAAATGGTGTCCGAGGCGAGTCGGACGAGGAACCTTCTACCGTCTAGGTCGAAGACGAAGTCGGTTGCGTTGCCGCCGAACGTCCGATCTTTGATCTCGGCTTGTTCGATTATGAGACCCCAGTCATCGTCTGGTGCGACAAAGTCGGCGATGGTCACGTCGTCGGGGCGTACCCTGACGACGGAATCGGGCGCCGTAGCGGTGGTGTCCGCCTGTCGGCGCCATGGCGTCGGGTTGGCGTCTTGTGCTTTGTTGACGTGCACGCGGTTGGTCATGCCCATGAAGTCCGCTGCCCACTCGGTTGCAGGATGGGCGAACACCTCACGGGGGGGACCGAGTTGGACCACTTGACCGGAATGCATGATGGCGACTCGGTCGCCGATGGTGAGGCCTTCTTCCTGGTCGTGTGTGACGTAGACGCCGGTGAACCCCAGCGTTCGGTGCAGTTCGCGGATCATTGAGCGCATGTCGGCGCGGAGCCGAGCATCGAGGTTGCTCAGAGGCTCGTCGAAGAGCAACACTGCGGGCCGCGCGACGAGCGACCGGGCAAGAGCGATCCGCTGTTGCTGGCCGCCGCTCAGCTCGCCCGGATACCGGTGGAGGAGTTGCTCGCACTCGACGAGGCGGGCCATTTCGGCGATCCGCTCGGACCGCTCGGCACGCCGGACGTGCATGGCCGCGAGCGGAAACCCGATGTTGTCGGCGACGGTCATGTGTGGCCACAAGGCGTAGTTCTGGAACACCATCCCGAGGCCGCGGTTCATCGGCTCGATGTCGATTCGGGCCGCGTCGTCGAACACCACGGTGTCGCCGAAGGCAATCCGGCCTTTGGTCGGCTGCTCGAGACCGGCGATCGAACGCAGGATGGTGCTCTTGCCGCATCCGCTGGGGCCGAGCAAGACGAGTAGTTCGTGTTCGGCGATCTCGATGTCGATGTTGTTGATCGCGTAGACGTCGGAGCCGAACCGTTTCACGAGGCCGGTGATTGTCACGCCGGTCATGACGCGGTGCCTGTCGTTGGAGCGGGTTGGCACTTTCTCAGACGGTGGCGCGTTCCGAACGCGAGTGCCAGGCTGACCATCACGGTGGTCAGCACGCACATCAGCAGTGCGTTGACGGCGACGGCGGGATACGAACCCTGCGACCAGTAGCGCAAAAGCAGTGTTCCCATCACCTCGGTCCGGACCGACCGCACCATCACTGATGCACCGAACTCGTGGGTGACGATCGCCAACGTGATGGCTGCTGCACCGGCGAGTGATGGACGCACCAGGGGCATCACGATTCGAGTGTGGACACGGAATGCTGATCCGCCGTGTACGCGCCCGGCGTCAGCGAGCGCCGAACCTGCCGAGGTCAAACCCGACGAGATGAGCCGTGTGGCGTGAGGGATCATGAGCGTGACGTAGGCGAGTACCAGGGCGGCCGCCGTTCCGTATAGCTGGATCGGACCCGTGGTGTAGGCGAACAGGATCCCGGCACCGAACAGGACCCCTGGCATTACCAAGGGAACCGAGGTGAACACGTCGAGCAGCCAGCGCACCGGGCGCGAGACGCGCCGCCCAATGGTGAGTCCGGTAGCGATCAGGTAAGAGAAGGGGAGCAGGATGAGTGTTGCGACGAGCGAGTAGACAATGGTGTTGCGCAGCGCTGACTGGGTGTCGCCGCTGCCCAGCACGGTGCGCACGTTTTGAAGCGTGGCGTCGGAGGGAGAGACGATTTTGCCGGTGTAGAAGTTCTGGAGTGCGACGTTCGCGAGCGCCGCGATCGGAAGGACAATCATGATGATCAGGTAGAGCGCGACGATCGCGATGGGCCAACGCGCCTGGCGGTTGCCTGTTCGATGCCCTTTCGTCCCGATGCTCTGGAATCTTGTCGAGTCCGCGAGCGAGCGTCGCTGCAGCCAGATGAGAATGACCCCGACAATGATGAGCGGTGACCCAAAAGCTGCGCCCAGCGCGTAATCGATCGGGTAGCTCTGTGTGGCGCGGTACATCTCGGTTGTCAAGACGTTGACGTTGTTGTTGCGGCCAAGCAGGAGTGGTGCCGTGAACTGGCCAAGTCCGAGGAGCAGTACGAGTGCGGAGGAATGAACGAGCGCTGGTCGTAGCAGAGGCAGTTGGACTTGGCGGAACGTGCGCCAACTGCTAGCGCCGCCAACTTGTGCCGCTTCGATCAAGCCTGCGTCGATGCCGCGCAGTGCCGTCAGTACGAAGAGATACACAAATGAGATCAGCAGCGTGCCGGTGATGATGATGATCCAGGTTTGCGAGTAGATATCGATCGGGCCGGTTTCGAGGTGGCTCCACCAGGGCAAGTGCCGCAGCACTCGGTTTGCGTAGCCGATTCGTGGCGACAGCAGGAACGACCAGCCGGTGACTATGGCCAGCGCAGGCATCATTATCGGCACCATCGGTGCGACCGATAGCCAGCGGAGCCGACCCTCGAGGTGCTGCGCTGACCAAGCAAGCAGGGTTCCCATGGTCATCGCAATGGCGACCGATCCGACACCCAGATAAAGCGTCGTGAGCAGCGTGTCACTGAACGACGTCGCCCGCCACATTCGTCCGTATCCGGAACCACCGTCTTGGAGCGCCCTCCACTGCACGGCTGCGAGCGGGACTCCGACGAGTGCGATCAACGCGATCGCGAGAACCGTCCAGCCGGCGTGACGGCGCAGCACGCCGCCACCCCGCGACGTCACGCCGGGCTGGACCAATTTCATCGGAACAAGCTGGTCCATGCGGCCCGGAAGGACGCGACGAACTTGGGGTCGGTCATCTCGGCCCTAGGGTCCGCGATCGCCTCGGGACCGCCTCCGCTGCCCTTGATGCCGTCGAGGATCGTCGTGTACCCGCTGCTGCCAGTGGCGGTCTGGCCCTCTGGGGTGAACATGAAGTTGGTGAACACCTGCGCCGCGTTGGGATGCTGCGCGTAGGCGGTCGCCGCTAGGTAGACGTTGCCGCTCGCCGATATCTTCGGGTCGTTGATGCCGGTGATCGGAGCGCCTTTAGCCGCGAGGGGTTTCCACACCGGGGCGACGGCGAAAAGGCCGACCTTGACCTCGCCAGCGGCCACGGCGTTCACTATGGGAACTACCGAGTCGTAGAACTTCGGCTTGAGTGCGCCCAGTCCAGCGAGCATCGCGCTCTTGGCAGGATCGCCGACGCCGTCGGCGCCGACCTCGATGTTGCGGTAGTACTCCACCACCACATCACCGTAAAGATCCGGCATCCCGACCTGACCGCGGAACTCGTCGGATCGTGCGACCAGGTCGGCGTAGCCTGTAATCGGCGTTTTGACGAGGTCGGTGTTCCACACGATCTGCCAAGCGGCGGCCAGGTAAGTGCCGAAGAATCGGCCGTGGGCCAGTGCGGGTCGTTTCGCATAAGTTGTGTTGAGCACGGCTGTGTAGGCCGGTCCGGTCATCGGTGCGAGGTCTCCGGCGTCTGCCATTGTGGTGAGCCACACTGACAAGGTGTTGCTGAGGACGTCGGCGCCTTTCGACTTGGTCTTGCGCTCGGTGTCGACGCGGGGAACAATCTCCGAGCTGTTGAGTCGGATGATCTCGGCGTGGATCTTCGGATAGGCGGTTTCGAAGGCGGCTTTGACGCGGGCATTCGTCGGCTCATCACTGCCAGAATAGACAACAACCGAGCCCTCGTTGTTCGCCGCGGCCACGACTGCATCCCAGTCGGCGTTGGTTCCGGCGGTGGTGGTGGCCCCGCTATTAGTGGTGGCTCCGGCGGTGGTGCTGGCTCCGCCGGTCGTGCTGGCTCCGCCGGTCGTGCTGGCTCCGCCGGTGGTGGTAGCCCCGGCGGTGGTGGTAGCCCCGGTGTTCGTAGTGGCCTTGCTATCGCTGCCGCATGCAGCGAACAGGAGCGCAGCAGCGGCGAGCGTCGCAACAAGCGGAGTTCGTAGTCCAGTCATCAAGTATCCCCTCAATCGATTCGATGGTAGTAACCGATGACATGCATCATCGTGAAGGGCATTATCTCCACTTAGCGAAGCAATGTCAACAGGAATCTCTTGCAGACTGCAGATTCCTGCGTAACTAGGACGATGCAGGACATCGTCGTCCCATCCGACTAACCGAATCACCCCTTCAGATAATGAAGTAGTGCTTCTTCACGAGACGTGCTTCGCTTTCGTATGGTGCAGGCAGCCACGAGTACCGCTGACACGAAGAAGTGGCCCCGATATGACATTGCCTCCTCGGCGCGACCCCTTGGAGTGGAGCACCGCAGAGCCCAGCCGAACTGGAAGCCGTGGACATACCC
>JBDSMK010000258.1:0-12682 GCA_039915905.1 Ilumatobacteraceae bacterium | reverse complement strand
CAACCGGGCCAGGCGATCTTCCTCGACGCCGGAAACCTGCACGCCTACCTTCACGGGGTCGGGGTGGAGGCGATGGGCAACAGCGACAACGTGCTGCGCGGCGGATTCACCCCCAAGCACGTCGACGCCGACGAACTGCTGCGCATCGCCGACCTGCGCTCGCTGGCCGATCCCCTGGTTGATCCAACCGAGGTCTCTGCCGGGGAGTTCCGCTACGACACCCCCGGCGCCCCGTTCCGGTTCACCCGTTGGGAGATCGACGTTCCGCGGATTCACACCGCTGGCGGGCGCGAGTTGCTTCTGTGCACCTCCGGCTCCGCTGGATCAACGCTCGGTCGCGGGACGGCCGCTTACCTCGCGGCCGGAGATTGCGTGGAGCTGACAGGCCCGGCGACCGTGTTCCAGGTCGCCGAAACTGGTTGACTCCGAGCCGCTCAGTCAGAGACGCACGACGGCGTCGAGGGCCAGGTCGAGTAGGTGGCCGCGGGCGGTGGTTTGCTTGATCCAATGGCGGTGGTCCCACTCGTCGGCGCTGACGTCGTCGCCGGCGTACAGCAACTGGCCATAGGTCACACCACGGAAGGCAGCAGCGGCGAACATCGAGGCCGCTTCCATCTCCACCGTGATGCATCCCTGTTCCCGACGCCGGGCCACCTTGTCACGGGTCTCGCGGAACAGCCCGTCGGTCGTCCAGGTCAGCCCGTGGTCATGTGGGATCCCCGCCTCCACCAACACGTCATCGATCGCAGCCAACGCCCGCGGGTGCGGCGCTACCGTGGCCTCGCGGGGCGCATAGTGATAGCTGGTCCCTTCGTCACGAATCGCTCCCGTCGGCACGATCACGTGGCCGACGTCGAATCCCGAACGTACGATGCCGGCGCCCCCACAGCCGATGATCGATGTGGCGCCGAGCGCGACGACGATCTCCAGTGAGCCGACTGCCAACGGCGCTCCCACACCTGGATTGACCAGCGCAACCTGCTCGCCGCGGTGCTCGATGACGCAGATCGGGTTGGGACCGTTCTCGAAGCGGATCTGCGCGATTGGTTCGATCCCGATCGTCCGTTCACGCACGACATCGCCGAACCAGCACACCACCGCTCGTCGGGGAAAGCCGAGTCTTGCCCTGTAGATCGACGGGTTGATCACCGCGTCGGGCGACGGATCGAACTCGAACAATGGATTGAGCGCCGCGTCGGGAGTGGTCATCACCTGGCGACGCTACTCACGGCCCCAACCGATGGACCGTTCCAGGCCTACTGGTGGTTGTTCCCGGCGTCGTTGGTCCCGGTGCTCCCGATCGGCTAGCCGGCATCTCCCGCCGAGCTGGTGCGTCGGATGCGGACGATCTTCTCGGCGGCGTTGTTGGCGTCGTCGCCCCTGTCTCCGAGCAACTTGAGGCGGTCCTTGGTCGCCTCACGCTCGGCGAGCGCGGTATCGACTCTGGCTATCGCGGCCTCGGTTCCGTGCTCGTTGATGAACTCGGCCCACTCCACCAGCGCCTCGACCATCTCCGATTCCGGCACAACGGCCACATTGCGGCCCTTCACGAACAGGTGGCCGCGCTTGTTGCCGGCGGCAATTCCGAGATCGGCCTCACGGGCCTCGCCGGGGCCGTTCACCACACAACCCATCACCGCCACCTGCAGCGGAATCTTGCGATCACCGAACGCGGCCATCGCCCGATTGGCGATGTCGATGACGTCGATCTCGGCGCGGCCACAGCTCGGACAGGCGATGAGGTCGACGTTCTTGCGTTCGCGAAGACCTAACGCCTCGAGCAACTGCCGGCCTGCCTTGGCCTCCTCCACCGGATCGGCTGTGAGTGAGTAGCGGATCGTGTCGCCGATGCCTTCCAGAAGCAGCGTGGCCAGACCGGCAGTGGCCTTCACCAACCCGCCGGGGGGTGGACCGGCCTCGGTGACACCGAGGTGCAGCGGGGCGTCGGTGACCTCGCTGAGCTGACGGTAGGCCTCTACCATCAACGGCACGTTCGACGCCTTGACACTGATCTTGTAGAGGTCGAAGCCGACCTCGTCGAAGTAGGCGATCTCACGCAGCGCCGACTTGACCATCGCCTCCGGGGTGATCCCGCCGAACTCGGTGTACAACTCTGGGTCCAGCGAACCGCCGTTCACGCCGATGCGAATCGGCACGTTGCGGTCGCGACATTCGCTGGCAACCGCCTTGATGTGCTCCGGTCGGCGGATGTTCCCCGGATTGAGGCGTAGCCCCTGGACCCCGGCCTCCAGTGCGGCGAGGGCCATCTTGTACTGATGGTGGATGTCGGCAATCACCGGGATCGGCGAACGCGGCACGATCTGGGCAAGTCCTTCGGCAGCGGCCTGTTCGTTGCATGTGCAGCGCACGATGTCGCACCCGGCAGCGGCCAGCGCGTAGATCTGCTGGAGGGTGCCTTCGACATCGGCAGTTTTGGTTATTGTCATCGACTGCACCGAGATCGGGGAATTGCCTCCGACCGCGACCTTGCCGACATGGAGTTGGCGGGTGATCCGTCGTTCGAACGTCACGTCAACCAGTGTGCCAGCCACAGTCCGCGATCCGCGGCCGCTGGAAACACGCGATCGTCAACCCGGCGGTTTGGCGTAATCGAGGTACAACCCGGCGAACACCAGGAACGCCAATAGGACCATCACCGCCATGGTCACAGGGATCATCTTCGCGACATCTGCGCGATATGCCGGACGGCCTTTGCGAGAGCGCAACCTCTTGTAGGTCGCAATCGCCGCGTGTCCACCATCGAACGGCAGTAGGGGGAACAGGTTCAACAACCCGACGAACACGTTGACCCCTGCAAGAACGAGCAGGATCCCGCCGAGACCCGACTCCTGGCCGATCGTGGCACTGAGCCGGCTGATGCCGACCACCGTGCTCGGCTGGGTGTTCGGGTCGTTGTTCGCCCCGGTGACGTGCTGATAGATGTTCACCGGGTTGAGCACGGTGATCACTCCCCCGACGCTGGCCCACATCGCATGTCCCAAGTCGGTGACGCTGTGCAGCGCTGCGCTGGGGGTGGACATGCTCTTCCAACCCACCTCGCTTGCCGAACTGATCCCGAGGAAGCCGATGTTCGACTTCGGATCGTCCGGATTGGTCCCGAGCGTGACCTGCTTGACGACCTGAGTACCGTCACGATCGGCCACCACGGATACAACGTCGCCCGGTGCGTGGGCACGGATGAGCGCTGTCAGCTGCGAGGCAGAACGCGGAGTGACCCCGTCGACGGACGCGATGATGTCGCCTGCTTGTAGCCCGGCGACCTCCGCCGGGTACCCCTTGACGATCGAGGCGAGCCCTACCCGGCCGGTCTGCGTGCGCTGACCCTGCACCGCGTACACCCCGAACAACAAAGCCACGGCGATCAGCATGTGCATCAACGAACCGGCAGTGATCACCAGCAGCCGCCGCGGATAGCTCTTTGTCCGGTAGGCGCGGTCCTCATCGGCCGGATCCACCTCGTCGAGGTTGTTCATCCCGATGATCCGCACGTATGCGCCCAAAGGCAGCAGACGCAGCCCGTATTCGGTCTCGCCGCGCCGGAAGCTGAACAGCTTCGGTCCCATGAACAAGAAGAACTGGGTGACCTTCATCCCGGTCAACTTGGCGGTGGTGAAGTGACCGAGCTCGTGCAGGAAGATCGACAGCAACAGCCCGACGACGAACAGCAGCGCCCATGGGCTCCACCAGCCGAGCAGCACCAGCAGCGCAACGATGCCCAGTGCGGCCAACACCGCCCGCGGGCCGCCGGCAGTTTCCTGCTGGCCATCGCGGTCGGTAGCCCCACCGGCCAGCACCTCGTTGCGGAACTTGACGTAGGTATCGCTCATCCTGCGAGCTCCTTGTCGATCACGTTGTGGGCGACGACGCGCGCTGCGGCATCGGCGGCGACGATGTCCGCCACGGTGGAATCGGCGCCGTTGGTGTATCGATCCATCGTGGCCTCACAGACGTCGGCGATCTGCGACCAGCGCAGCCGCCCGGCCAGGAAAGCCTCCACGGCCACCTCGTTGGCTGCACTCAGCCACGCCGGAGCGGTGTTGCCGGTACGTCCAGCGGCGTAGGCCAACGGCAGACAGCGGAAGGTGGAGGTGTCAGGTGGTTCGAAGTCGAGCCGGGCCACCTTGGCCCAGTCGATGCGGCCGAACGGGATCGCTCCGCGCGCTGGATGGGCCAAGGCGTAGCTGATCGGCAAACGCATGTCGGGCATGCTCAGCTGGGCGATGGTGGAACCATCTGTGAATTCGACCATCGAGTGCACCACCGACTGAGGATGCACAACCACCTCGATGCGGTCGTAGGGCGTGCCGAACAACTCATGGGCCTCGATCACCTCGAGGCCCTTGTTCATCAGAGTGCTGGAGTCGATGGTGATCTTCGGGCCCATCTTCCACGTCGGATGGGCCAGCGCCTGCTCCACGCCGACATCGGCGAGTTCAGCGGCGCTACGTCCGCGGAACGGGCCACCGCTGGCTGTGATCACCAGCCTGGCCACCTCGCGGTCGGCATCGATGCAGGCGCGCATGCATTGGTGTACGGCGCAGTGCTCGCTGTCAACAGGCACCAGTTCGGCCCCAGGCGTAGCCCGCAGAGGCTGTACCACCGGTCCGCCGGCGATCAGGCTCTCCTTGTTGGCCAGCGCCAGACGCTTGCCGCGCCTGAGGGTCTCGACCGTCACCGGAAGGCCGGCGAACCCGACCACCCCGTTGACGACCACTTCGGCGTCATCGACCAGATCGGTCATCGCCGCGACCACCGTCGCGAACGGCAGTGCAGCGGCAACCTCTTCCCGGAGTGTGGGATCAGCGACGGCCACCGTGGCGGGGCGGAACTCCCGGGCTTGGGCGATCAGAAGTTCGATGGACGAACCAACGCCCAGCCCGACGACCTGGTATCTGCCGGCCTCGGCCCGAACGACGTCGAGCGTCTGGGTGCCGATGGATCCGGAGGAACCGGCAATGGCAACTCGTACAGCTGTCATGATGGCTGCCAGTCTCGCAGCCGACGGCTGCGATCGTCGTTCGCCCGACCTACTTGGTGACCCAGGGCTTGAGCACCTCGAGCAGGTAGTAAGCGCCTGGCAGCGTGAACAGGAATCCGTCGAAGCGGTCGAGTACCCCTCCGTGACCCTTGACCAGGGTGCCGAAGTCCTTCACCTCGAGGTTGCGCTTGAACATGCTCTCGGTCAGATCGCCGAGCGGGGCCAACACGCAGATGATGACGCCCAGCAGCAGACCATCACCAAGGCTGTTCCACGTGTGGCTCTTACCGGAGGCGCCGATCGCAGCAAGGACAACGAGTGTCGCGACAGTGCCGCCGACTAAGCCTTCGATGGTCTTGTTGGGGCTGATCCAGGAACGCAGTGGATGGCGACCACCGGCACTGCCGACGAACAACGCACCAATGTCGTTGGCCACAACTCCGATGGCCAACAGGCACAGCGTGTCGGTGCCGATGGAGGCGGTTGCACCAAACGAGGGGAACCGCAGGATCAAGCCCGCATAGGACCCGAGCAGGGCGATCCAGGTGACGCCGAGGGCGGTGATCGCCATGTTCGGCATCGGTGCCGATTCGATGTTGGTTGCGCAGATGAACGTGACCGCGCTGGCCGCCAGGGCCAGTGTGAGAACGAGCGGCAGAGCAGTCTCGCCGACCCAGTACGCGGCCAGAGGGGCGGTGATGCAGGCGACGATGCCGACCACCGATGCGGGCCGGTAGTTCTTCTCACTCACCTTGTCGAAGAACTCGATGGCTGCTAGTCCGAGCACCACGACCACGATTGCCAGCACCGCCGCCGGGCGCCACAGGATCGCAGCGATGAACACAGCGGCCAGTGCGATGCCGACAGCCACGGCGGTCGGCATGTCCCTGCCCGCAGCCGTGGGCGGCTTGGCACCAGGACGGGCCTGGGCGGGGCGTCCGCTGCGCGGGTTGCGCGGGTTGCGCGCCGGGGTCTCCTGACGGCCGCGTCGCGGCATCGGACGACCCCCGGCATCACTCGGGTCGGTGCCGATGGTGATGCGGCCGGGTTCGCGACGCACCGGTGCCGACAGATCACGCCCGGTGTCCTCCGAACCGTAGGACGCCGGGTCATAGGACTCGCCGCCCGTTTGATCCAGTGCTGCTGCGGGCGCCACCGTCGGAACGTCGACGTGGTCCGGGTCATCGCGCCAGACCGGCGCCTGACTGGAGAACGTCGACCACACATCGAGGTCGTCGGTAGGATCCTGCGACGGCTGGGCACTGAGCACCCGTGGAATCTCCCCAGTGGGAGGTTCGGTCCAGTGCGGTAGCGAGCCGGTGTCGGAGTCGCCGAAGGACAGGTCGCCGGGACGAACCTCAGTCGTTGGTTCATCGTCGAACAGCGGTGGACCGAAGTCTTCGCCCTCCTCGCGACGTTTGCGGCGCCAGGCATCGTCACTCATGCAATCCTCTCCTACTATCCCTCATGCTGCCCTTCACGGACTTGCTTGCTGTTGGTCTGCTGCACCTCTCGTGGCTCGGCGAGCGCCGCAGCCGCCAGATTGTCAGATCTCGAGAAGTTCCTGTTCCTTGCGGCCAAATGCCTTGTCGATGGCATCGACGTGGTCGTGGGTGATTCTCTCCAACTCCTTCTCGGCACGCTCCAACTCGTCAGCCGAGATCGCGCTGGACTTCTCCGATGCCTCCATCTGCTTGCGCGCATCCCTGCGGATGTTGCGCACTGCGATGCGGCCGTCCTCTGCCATGTTCTTGACGATCTTGACGTACTCTCGGCGGCGCTGTTCGGTTAGCGGTGGAAAGTTGAGACGAATGACGACACCGTCGTTGTTCGGGTTCACTCCGAGGTCACTGTCGCGGATCGCTCGTTCGATGGCTGCCATCGTGGAACGGTCGTGTGGCTTGACGATCAGCTGTCGCGCCTCGGGAACCTGGAACCCGGCGAGCTGTTGGATCGGCACCATCGAGCCGTAGTACTCCACCAACAGCCGTTCAACCAGCGCCGGCGTGGCCCGACCTGTGCGAACGGTGGTGAACTGGTTCTGCACGTGATCGACGGCCTTCTCCATCTTTTCAAGAACGTCGAGGAGCGTTTCTTCAGTCACCTCCCCAGCGTACTGAGGATGACCGACACCCACCGCGCATCCCAGCAGCGCATCCTGGATCGATACGCCGCGTCGGCACCCAGGATCAGGCGTCGCGAACCATCGTTCCGACACGCTCGCCTCGCAGGATTGCACCGAGCGCGCCCGGCGACGACATATCGAAAACGACGATCGGAATCTGATTGTCACGGCAGAACGCAATGGCCGTGGCGTCCATCACCTTGAGGTCCTTGGTCATCACTTCGATGTAGCTGATCTCCGAATACTTCGTGGCAGAGGGATCGGTGCGCGGGTCGGCGCTGTACACGCCGTCAACCCCGGAGTGCGTGCCTTTCAGCAATGCGTTGGCGTCGATCTCGGCGGCGCGCAGCGCGGCCGCAGTATCAGTGGTGAAGAACGGATTACCGGTTCCAGCGGCGAAGATCACGACACGTCCCTTCTCGAGGTGACGCATCGCCCGGCGACGGATGTACGGCTCGGCGATGCGTGGCATCTCGATAGCGCTGAGCAGGCGGGTGTCCTGGCCGACGCGCTCCAACGCATCTTGCAGGGCGAGTCCGTTCATCACCGTCCCGAGCATGCCGATGTGGTCGGATTGGGTGGCATCCATCCCGCTCATCGCACCGGTGCGGCCGCGCCAGAAGTTGCCTCCGCCGACGACGACGGTGACATCAACACCCATCGCGCGCACCGCCGCGATCTCCAACGCGGTCGCCTCCAGCGTCGCCGCATCGAGACCGGACCCACCTGCTCCGGCCAATGCCTCACCCGATGGCTTGAAGGCGATCCGCTTCCATCGGGGAGTTTGCATCGCTCAGCCGATCTCGACCTGGGCGAAGCTGACGATCTTCGCCTGTCCGATGATCTGGCTGACGGACTGCTTGTCGTCTTTCGCGTAGGGCTGGTCAAGCAACGCGACGTCCTTGAAGAAGCCGCCGAGACGACCTTCCACGATCTTCGCCAACGCTGCCTCGGGCTTGCCTTCGTTGCGACTGAGAACCTCCAGCGTGTGGCGTTCCTTTTCGATCGTGTCGGCGGGCACGTCAGCACGGCTGAGGAACTTCGGCCGGGCAAAGGCGATGTGCACGGCGACGTCGTGGGCCAAAGCCGGAGTAGCTCCGGACATCTCCACGAGCACGGCGTTCACGCCGCGTCCGCCCTGGACGTGCAGGTAGCTGTCGAGCACGTTGCCGGGTGCCGCTTCGATGCGCACGACGTCGCCGAGCTCGATCTTCTCCTTCAACGTGATCTTCATGTCGTCGAGCTCCTTGGCTCGTTGCGACACGGCTGCGGTACCGTCGGCGGCAACGAGCTTGGCAAGTGTCTCTGCCTCACTCCTGAACTGCTCGCTGCTGGCAACGAAGTCGGTTTCGCACTTGAGTTTGACGATGGCTCCGACGTTGCCTTCGATGACTAGGGCGACAGTGCCCTGCACGTTCTCGCGCTCGTCGCGCTTGGCGCTTGCAGCCAGGCCCTTCTCACGCAACCACTGCTTGGCTGCTTCCATGTCGCCGTCGTTGGCCTCCAGGGCCTTCTTGGCGTCCATCATCCCTGAGCCACTGCTCTGACGCAGCGCCTGTACATCTTTTGCGGTGAATGTCATCTCGCTCAGCTCTCCGTCGGTGCGTCAGCCAGCTGAGCGGCCGTCTCGCTGGTCGGGTCACTGATCGGGTCACTGGTCGTAACCGGCGCTCCGGCCGATGCCGGCTCGACGACCGCGTGTTGCGCGGCGTCACCGTCGGCAACCTCATCAGCGGCGCCGGCCGGGGCGGCGGCCGGGTCGGCCGCTGTATCAGCGGCGGCCGCTGTGTCATCGGCGGGCGCAGTGTCATGTGCGACGGCAGACGGAGCAACGGCATGCGCCGGACCAGCAGCGACCCGCGCGTCTCGCTCTGCTTGGGCAGCGGCGGCCTGTCGACGGGCGTCAGCCTGCTCCGCGGCAAAGGCCGCTTCGTCGTCGGCCGAGCGCTTCGGCGCCGCGGCAGCAGCAGAAGCTGCGGCCTGCGAGTTGCGCCGGCTGGATATGTAACGGCCCTCCTGGATCGCCTCGGCAATGACCCGCGACATCAGCGCATTGGCACGGATGGCATCGTCATTGCCCGGGATCGGATACTGCACCACGTCCGGGTCGACGTTGGTGTCAACCACTGCGATCACCGGGATCTTCAGCTTGTTGGCCTCGGTGACGGCGATGTGCTCCTTCTTGGTGTCGAGGATGAACACAGCGTCCGGACGCTTGGCCATGCCGCGGATGCCGCCAAGGTTCTTCTGCAGCTTCTCGAGTTCGCGGCCGAGTAGGAGTGCTTCCTTCTTCGGCATCGCGTCGAACTCGCCGGCGACACGCATCCGCTCGTACTCCTGCATCTTGGAGACGCGCTTGGCGATCGTCTCGAAGTTGGTGAGCATGCCGCCCAGCCAACGCTCGTTGACGTAAGGCATGCCGCACTGGTTGGCGTAGTCGCGCACTGGATCCTGGGCCTGCTTCTTGGTACCGATGAACATCACCGAACCACCCTTGGCAGACAGTTCACGAACGAAGTTGTACGCCGCCTCGACTCTGGTGAGGGTCTGCTCGAGATCGATGATGTAGATGCCGCCGCGCTCGCCGAAGATGAAACGCTTCATCTTCGGGTTCCAACGCCGGGTCTGGTGACCGAAGTGGACACCGGCCTCAAGCATCTGACGCATCGTGACTACAGCCATGACAATCTGCTCCTCTCCTGCGGTTGTGGGACATACCGACCAGGCGCCGAGGCGACCGCAGGGAGGTCGATGTCAATGGGATGGACCGGCGAAGTGCAGGTCGGGTGGCGATTGTACAGGCGTAGCGGGATCGTCTGACAACCGTTGGCGGGGGAAGCCGCAGCTCAGCGAAGCCGCTGGCGCGGGTCGTCGCGCCTCACCGTCGATAGGCACGAGCCGCGCACGGTAATGCACCACCCCCAGCAGCGGCGCAGGATCCACGTAGACTTGACCGAACCGAACGCCGAAGTAGAACTGTTGCGTGGTGCGGCCAACGACAGTGCCGGAGGCAACGCGTTCGCCGCCCGTCACCACCGCTACCGAGAGCCGGCCGTAGGTTGCCCGGAAGCCATCGTCTTGAGATACCACCACATAAACCGTGCCCGCCACGGAACCACTGAACGACACGGTGCCGGGGGCAACAGCTGAAACGGCGGTGGCTTGCGCAGTGGCGTACTCAAGGCCGCGGTTGCCGGCGCACTGCGCACAAGCGAGAGCTCGGAACGGATCGATCACCACAGCGTTCAGCGGCGGCGGGTAGCACGGCGTCGGCGGTACCGCCGGGAGAACGGGCGGCAGGAGACCCGCCAGTGCCGCCACCATGCACAACGCCAACGCGTTCATCGATCACCTGCGCAAGTCGCAAGAGTCACCCGATGTGCGTGGCGCGACGTGGGTGCTGACCGCGTTAGGTAACGCCGGTCGCCGACAATCGGGCGCGCAGGTGCAAAACCGCCTTGGTGTGGATCTGCGAGATGCGGCTCTCGGTGACGCCGATGATCGAGCCGATCTCGGCCAGGGTGAGGCCCTCGTCGTAGTAGAGCGAGAGCACCAGTTTCTCGCGCTCGGGCAGTCGCCGAACCTCGCCGCGCACCAGTCGACGCACCTCGCCGTCCTCCACCACTGCGGCTGGACCATCGGGAACCTCGCCGGTCAGCGGGCGCGGCTCGGAGCCGGCCACCAACGCACGGTCCAGCGGACCTACCGTGGTGGAGGCGATCGATGCCAGCCACTTGCGGAACTCGGGGGCGCTGAGCCTGAGCTGGGCGGACAGCTCCTCGTCGGTCGGTGCCCGCCCGAGGCGTCCCTCCAGCGTGGTGAACGCGGCTTCCACCTCGCGCGCTCTGCTGCGCACCGAACGCGGCACCCAGTCGAGCGAGCGGAGCCCATCGAACACTGCACCACGGATCCGCGGCACCGCGAAGGTCTCGAACTTCACCCCGCGGGACGCGTCGAAGCGTTCTACCGCATCGATCAACCCGAACACACCGGCGCTGACCAGGTCGCCGGCATCCACGCTGTTCGGCAGTCCCGCTCCTACGCGACCGGCGACGAACTTGACCAGCGGTGAGTAGTGGACAATCAACCGGTCGCGCGCGACCGGGTCGCGCTGGTCGTGCCAGCGCTGCCACCAATGCTCGATGCTCTGTTCTGTTCTCATGCCCGTGGATGCGATTCTGAGTAGACGGTCCGTAATCGTTCCTTGCTGACGTGGGTGTAGCGCTGAGTCGTGGCCACGTCGCGGTGTCCGAGTAACTCTTGAACAGCGCGCAAATCGGCGCCGCCATCCAACAGATGCGTCGCAAAGCTATGCCGTAACGCATGTGGGTAAGTGGGATGGGCGGCGCGGCGGTCGATGATCCGACGCACATCACGGACGCCCAGCCGCAAGCCGCGCTCATTGCCGAACAACGCTGCGCCTGCTGACGGGGCGACGACGTCGTGGCGAATTGCCAACCAGTTGCGCAGGGCATCGATGGCCGGCTCGCCGAGCGGAACCCGCCGTTGCTTGGAACCCTTTCCCCAGACCGTAAGTGCACCGGCGACGAGGTCGACAGAGTCGATGTCGGCGCCGCACAACTCGCCGACGCGCAGCCCACTGCCGTAAAGAACCTCCAGTACGGCGTCGTCGCGGCACCGCCGCCACTTCGGTTCGTCGGGCACGTCCGGGGGCTGCAGAAGCGCCTCGACTTCGTGATGATCGAGCACTCGCGGCAAACGGCCCTCGCCCGACGGGGCGCGCAACGCGAGGCTCGGATCTGACTCCACCACACCCGACCGACGCGCCCAGTCGAAGTAGCGGTGCAATGCTGCGACCTTGCGGGCGATGCTCCGCTTGGCGTAGCGCCGGGTGGTGAGCGCCGCCACGTACCGACGCAGCAGAAGACGGCCGACATCAGCAGGATCAACCACCCCACCGCGCTCGGCCCATGCTGCAAAGCCGATGACATCGCTGCGATACGCCGCGACAGTGTTGGCCGACGATTTGGTGAGAGAGGAGCTGAACGCTGCGATGCGCCACTGTGGAGTGGGCTCCGTCGGCGTGGCAGCGCGTTCGGTCGGCATCGGTGATGACGATATTCGATGATGCCACAACGTTCAGCGGATGGGGTGCTATCCGCCCGCCAGACGAACCGCCCGTTTGCACGAGTCGTCATCGCAGAACAGCCCCGACCGTTTCGAACCACCCGTCGATGGACGACACCCATCCGGCCTGCTCCAATCGGGCCAGCGACATTGCCACCTCAACAAAGCCGGCGCCCAATACCAGCGTGATGGCGTCGATGGTGCGCGGCTCGGCGGCGCACGCTTCATACACGGCAATGTCTGCCGAGCGCGGCCGCGGACGTTGATCGGCGACTAGCGGGACACGGCGTCGGCTCTCCAAAGCCAACGCCACGAGCACGTCTGAGGCATCCACCACTGCGCCGGCACCTTCGCGCAACAGGTTGTTGGTGCCGAACGAGGCGCGGCTGTGCAGACCGCCGGGCACGGCCATTATGGGGATTCCCCGTTCCCCGGCCTCGGTTACGGTGATCAACGACCCGCCTCTTTCG
>JBDSMK010000158.1:0-3888 GCA_039915905.1 Ilumatobacteraceae bacterium | reverse complement strand
CCTTCCCGTCCATCGGCTTCGCCTCACATTCGATGAGAGCAATCACGTCGAAGTGTCCACCGCCTTCCTGTTCATCGGCAACGGGTTGTTCGATGATCACGGTGAGCGCGTCGGTCGTCGGACGTCGCTGTCTGACCACCGGCTGGGCGTGTACTTCATCACGACCACCCGACCGTGGCGGCTCATCGCAAACGCCATCAAGTCACGAGTCACGGGCATCGCTTCGACCGATCAGACGGAGCGCCGGGTGGGAGAAAGGTTGGTGGTCGACTCCGACGATGTCCGTCTGCCGATTGCACTCGATGGCGAACCTACCGAGCTTCTGGTGCCGCTCACCTTCCGCTCCCGGCCCGGCGCACTGCGGGTGCTCGCAGCCTCGGATGACTCGCAGAGCGCCGCAACCTAACGCAACGTGACGCAAAGGTCGGGGTCAACGTGATTCTTCGTCGCCCACGTCCGATCAGGATGTCGATGCGGCACCGAACGCGTCATCGCACCCAACACGTACCTGGCACAGTAGGACCATGACCGCAAGAATCGCCATGTTCACAATCGACTGCGACGACCCGGCGGCGTTGGCCGCGTTCTACGCGTCGCTCCTCGGGATGGAAATCACCCACTCGAGCGACGACTACGCCATGCTTACCGGGGAGGGTCCGGCCCTCGGCTTCGGCCGCGTCGATGGCTACGAAGCGCCGGCGTGGCCCAATCCGAACGGTTCGAAGCAGTTCCACCTCGATCTTGCCGTGGACGACATTTCGGCCGCCGAGGCGCAAGCACTTTCGATCGGCGCAACGGTTGCCGACCCGCAGCCCGGAGCTACGTGGCGCGTATTGCTCGATCCATGCGGCCACCCATTTTGCCTTACCAACGCTGCGAACTGGGGTTGACGCACACCGCTCCGCAAATCTGGGCCGCGCACCGATGATCCACCGGGAGATGCCTGCAGCCCACAGGACGGCGGCGAACTGATTGAATCGAGATGTGAGCACTAATAGTTTCGACGAGAGAGCCGCAACGTGGGACGACGACCCCCTCAAGGTCGAACGAGCCGAGGTGGTAGCGCGCACGATCCGAGCAGCCGTCGAACTCGACCAGTCACTGCGGATGCTGGAGTACGGCGCCGGCACGGGACTGGTCAGCCAGGCTCTGCGTGACACCGTTGGACCGGTCACCCTGGCCGACACATCGGCGGGGATGCGCGACGTCATGCAGGCCAAGATCAACGCTGGAGTCATCGGCGACGCTCGGGTCTGGGACCTTGACCTGGCAACGCAACCCGCTCCCGACGAGCAATTCGACATAATCGTGACGGTGCTGACGCTGCACCACATAGAGAACGTCGGGGCCGTTCTGGCCCGCTTCGGCGAGCTGCTGGACGAAAGCGGAACGCTGTGCGTGGTCGACCTCGACGAGGAGGACGGCTCGTTCCACGGCCACGGCTTCGAAGGCCCCCGCGGGTTCGATCGCTCGGCACTGGCATCCGATCTCGCCGCTGCAGGCTTCGCCGACGTGGTCTTCGAAGACTGCCACCACATCGTGCGCGACGGTGTCTCGTATCCCATGTTCCTCGCCATTTGCCGCCAGCCTCACTCGGTCCCCACGCCGTAGCGCAGCCGGGCATGCTACGAGGCCGCTGATTCACATTTCGACGACGGTCAACCGTTGCGAAATTGTGAATCAGAACCGGGTCTTATGAGATCGCCGATTGTGGAGCTCTACGCGGGGGTTGGATCGGTGACGACGAGCTTGCCGCGGGCGTGTCGGGTCTCGGTCTTCTCAGGAGCCGAAATGGCCTCCTCGAAAGGGTAGATGCGTTCGAGTACGAGACGCACGAGGCCGGACGTGATGTCGTCCACGAGCTGGCTCATGTCGGCCCCTGCCCCATCGCCGCGATGTTCGACCTGTTCGACCTGTTCGACGCGGATGCCCCGTTGGGTGACGGCCGACTCGCCATAGCCCGAGACTGTGACCACTCGACCACTGTTGCGAACGACCTCCTGAGCACCGACGTCGATGCCGGGCTGGATGGCGAGGGCGGCGTCCACCCCGCCCGTGGACCATTCACGGATCTGTGCCGGCCAGTCGTCGTCGTGGTAGTCGACTGCCGCCTCTGCGCCGAGCGATAGCAGGTAGTCGTGATTTGCCGCTGATGCGGAGCCGATCACCCGTACGCCGCGCCTGCTGGCCATCTGGACGACCAGGGTTCCGATCGCGCCAGACGCGCCGGCGACGAACAACGTCTCGCCTGAGTTCCTGCAAGGTCATCGGCGAACGGATGCGCCGCCGTGCGATGGGGACCACTGCGGCCCGGACTGTCGCCGGGTCGCGCTCACCTATGGCCACGGCGGTGTGGGGGTGGGCCAACCCGCCTCGCAATTCGCGGGCACACGATGGTAGGTTTCTAAAATTAAGTTTGACTGTAGTTAGAAACTCGACCAACCAGGCCGGGTTCGCTGCCAACCCGAAAGAGGCACCATGATCACGTCAGCCACCGCCGAGCCGGACAACCCGAAGCACAAATACCGACAGCGCCGTACGCTGGCCCCGGCGCACCGGGCCGGCACCCCACTACCCGCCGTATTGACCCGACTGCTGGCAGTGGTTGCATCTGCCGCCCTCATGGTCATCGGCTTCTCTACGACGGCAAGCGCCACGACCAATACCACCGTCGATACCGGATGGCAGAAGTTCACGACCGAATCTGGGGTCGGTGGCAGCTCAGTCGACGGACCGTACCGATTCGAGAGCACCAAGCTGACGAAAGTGACGGTCACCGACTCGTACTGCCACGGCGATGAGTTCTCCATCTTCGACAACGGCGTCCTGCTGGGTAATACCTCCGAGATCCCCGCAGAACTGCACACATGTCCGACCCGCTTCTACTTGTCGGACATTGCCCGTGCCGACGCCTCGATGACCGACCCGACGTTCAGCCAGGGCGCCTTCTATGTCGGTCCAGGGTCGCACTCCCTGGAGTTCGTGAACAAGGCCATTTGGAACGGCACCGACAGTGGTTCGGATGCCTTCTTCCGGCTGGAGACCGTCTCTCTTAAGAAGGCGGACTGCAAGGCTGGTGGCTGGGCGAGCTTCGGCACGCTTTTCACGAACCAGGGGCAGTGCGTCTCCCTCTCGAACGCGCTGAACCACCTCACCGTTGCCAACGTCGGAGCGGTCACATTCGCGGCGTCAGAGTTCGGGACTGTCGCTCGTGGCATGACGCCCCCCGACCCGAGCTGGCACAAGTGGGTAGGTCCGTTCCGCCACGCTACGACCTACGACACAAGGCACACCGTTCCGATTACTCAGGCAGCCGGCAACGAGGTGTTAACCGTCACGGTGCCCGTATCTCTGTCCATCGCTGGTGATCCCGCGTTTGCCACTGTCACCATGACGATGACTCCTCAGAACCAATTCTTCTCCTGGGTTCCGACTGCACAGTACGGGTCTCTCGGGAACACCGCTTGGGAACTCGTTGGAGATCCCGCCGTTTCGGACACACCGGTGACTTCGAACACATCGATGGTGACGACCTGGACCTTCCGCTCCACCGCACCCCTCACCCGCGGGGCCGACTACGAACCGATCGTCATCTCGTTTGACATCGGGGACAACAGCACCTTCAACAACGTCGTCTACAGCTTCGCCCGCCCGCACACCGCCAGTGTGACGGCCGCAGCGGATGGCTACGCGACCGGCACCGGCTCGGGGTGGTACCTGCCCGCTGGGTGACGGACGCTAGTTCCCGCCAACGAACCAACGGCGAGCCAGGCCCGAAGCGAACGCCTCGTGCCGGGTTCGCCGCGTCACCTCACGAAGGCAAAACTTGGCGTGGGAACCTGAGGTTGATCCGCTTGTACTCGAGCGACAATCGCGGCCCGCCGCGGC
>JBDSMK010000133.1:0-5912 GCA_039915905.1 Ilumatobacteraceae bacterium | reverse complement strand
GCGGTGATGATCGCCGCCGTGGCCACAGTGGTCGGCACCGCCGTGCCCCTCATCGGCGCACCAGTGACCGGCATCGTCGCCGGTGTCTGTCTCTCGCCACTGGCGCAGCGCAGGCCGGTGTTGACTCCGGGGATAGATGTCGCCAAGGGCTTCGTGCTGCAGTTGGCCGTCGTCGTGCTGGGAACTCAGCTGTCTCTGCGCCAGGTGGTGCACGTCGGTGCCGACTCGCTGCCGGTGATGCTGTCCACCGTCACCGTCTGCCTCTTGCTGGCCTGGTGGGTCGGGCGCCTGCTGGGCATCGGAAGCGATCTGCGCACATTGGTGGGCGTCGGCACAGCGATCTGCGGCGCCTCGGCCATCGCTGCTGTCAGCCCGACGATCAGGGCCAAGAGCGCCGACGTGGCCTATGCCGTCAGCACGATCTTCCTGTTCAATATCGCTGCCGTCCTGGCGTTCCCTCCGCTCGGTCATGCGCTCGGGTTGAGTCAACACGAGTTCGGCCTGTTCGCCGGCACCGCAGTGAACGACACGTCCTCCGTCGTTGCCGCGGCTGCGACATACGGCACCGAGGCCAGTAACTTCGCCGTCGTCGTCAAGTTGACGCGCACTCTGCTAATCATCCCCATCTGCCTCGGCCTGGCGTGGCTTGTGCGTCGCCGCGAGGTCGCCGATGACATGGCGCCGGAGACGCAAAGCTCCTGGTGGCGGCGGGCGGTCGGACTCGTGCCGTGGTTTCTTATCGGCTTCTTGTTGGCGGCGACGGCGAACAGCATTGGGTTGGTGCCGTCAGGCAGCCACCGCCTGCTCCAACACGTGTCAGTGTTCCTGATCACCGTCGCGTTGACAGGAATCGGCCTGTCGACCAACATCTCCCGACTCCGCCGCGCTGGAGCGAGACCGCTGCTGCTGGGATTGATCCTCTGGTTGGCAGTCGGTGGTACAAGCTTGACGGTGCAGTTGCTGATGCACCGCACAACCAGCTGACCGGGTGCGGTAGCTCGAGCCCGTCGTTCAGACGCCGCTGAGCCAGGCGACTGGGTGCTCGCGATGTAGTCGCTTTCCAGCGCTGTCGGCCGCGGCGAAGACAGCCGGTTCGGCCTCGTCGATGGTTGGCTTCGGGTCCCATAGGTATCCGTTGACCTCAAGCCTGCCGCTTTGTGACGAGGTCCGCAGCGAGTGGTATCGAGATCATGATAAGTGCACCGGGAAGGCCGTCTCGGCGATGTGTTGCTGTGACCGTTCCGTGATGGGAGTTGATGATCTGGCGGGTGATGGCGAGGCCTAGTCCGGCGCCGCCGTCGTCTGTTGCGCGGGCTTCGTCGAGTCGGGTGAAGCGCTCGAAGATGCGTTCGCGGTCTCGCGGATCGATCCCCTCGCCGTCGTCGCTGATATCGACGATCACGTGGCCAGCTTCACTGTGCACGGCGACGCTTATGTTTTCGAAGGCGTGCCGGTCAGCGTTGTCGAGGACGTTCCGGATCGCTCGGGCGAGTTGTTCTCGTGCGCCAAGGACGATCATCGCGTGGTCGGGCATCTGTGTCGTAATGCTCGTTGTGGCTTGACGGCGGGTGCACACTTCTCGAACGACGTCGATGATGTCGATCGGCTCAGTTGGGCCTGCTTCGGAGTCGATCCGCGCAAGTGCGAGCAGGTCGACCACGAGTCGATCGAGACGATCGAGCTCGGCGAACAGGCCGGGTGCGGCGTCCGCAACGCTGACCTCGCCCGATTCGAGTACGGCGACATCGAGTTGTGCTCGCAGGGAGCTCAGCGGACTACGCAGTTCGTGGGACGCGTCGGCAGTGAAGCGTCGTTGCCGTTGCATCGAGGTGTCGACGCGTTCGAGCATCGAGTTCATCGAAACGGCGAGTTCGGTGATCTCGTCGCCGGAGTCCGGCACCGGCACTCGCCGGTTGAGAGCGTCGTCGGTGATCAGCGCCACCTCGGCGGTGATTTCGTGAACGGGGATGAGGGCACGTCGAGTAGCGCGCCATGTCAGTGCGCCGACCAGCGTGACCAAAATCGGGATGCCGGCGAGCAGGGCGAGTGTGACGGCGAGGCTCGTCTCGTCGGCCTCCTCGCGCGACTGTGTCGCATAGACAACGAACTGGCCGCGGGCGGTGTGGACGGTGACGGCGGCGGCCCGCAGGTGGACCGAATGGTCACGACGGTGCAGCGTGACGTTGAACACGGCTGTGTCCGCGCCGCTGGGTTTGGTGATGGCGCCGGTCAAGTCCGAGTTCGTGCTGGACACGACAACGCCATGCTCGTCGACGACTTGTACCACGTTGTCGCGCTCACCCGGGAGATCAAATCTGGCCGGTGCCGCACCCTCTGCGACGAGTGCCGCGACGTCGTTGGCGCGGGCCCTTGCAGCATGGTCGACACTGTCGAGGAGACGATTGTGAAGCAGCCCGGTTAGGCCGATCGCACCGATCCCCAGTGCCGCTCCCACCGCGACGACAGCGACGACCGTGGTTCGGGCCCGGATCGAACGCGGCAGCAAGCGCCAGGTCCTAAGTCTCACCGGAGTCCAGCCGATACCCGGCGCCACGGATCGTCGTCAGGCGCGCAGTGTCGAACGGTCGATCAAGCTTGCGGCGAAGATTGGACATGTGGACCTCGATGATGTTGGGATCCCCGTCGAAGGTGTAGTCCCACGCATGCATGATCAGATCCGCCCTGGAGACCACCTCGTCGCGACGGCGGGCCAAGAATGCCACAATCGCGTACTCCTTGGACGTCAACTCAATCAGGTGACCTTGACGATGGACGGTCCGCGCCGCAGGATCGATGTCGATGTCGCCCACGCGGATCACGGTCGGGCGCGCCGTGGCGCCGCGGCGAACGAGGGCCCGGATACGTGCCTCGAGAACAACCAAGGAGAACGGCTTCGTCAGAAAGTCGTCGGCGCCGGTGTCGAGTGCCTCGGCCTCATCGAGTTCGCCGTCTTTGGCGGTCAGCATCAGGATCGGAGTCCAGTTGCCTCGGTCGCGAAGCGTCGAGCACACGCGATAACCGTTGAGGCCGGGCAGCATGATGTCGAGGATGATGACGTCGTAGGAAACCTCGGTGGCTGCCCACACGGCGTCATTGCCGTTCCCGACGACATCAACGGCAAGGCCGCCGATTTCCAGTCCTCGCTTGAGCGCGGCCGCAAGACGTCGTTCATCTTCGACCACGAGAACTCTCACGTCTCGCAGTGTGACGCCGCGAACCTTAAGTTCCGCTGAAGTCGTGGACGTATGGCTCAAGGTTGGCTTCAGGTCGCGTGGGGCATCATGCAGGAGGACAGGTGTCGATCGCTCCCCAACCCAACGATCGTCATGAGCAAACGGCCCAACAGAAAGATACGACCGTGATGGATAGCGCCACAACAACGAGCCAGGAGCGACCAGTGGTTTCGACGCGGCGCCTGCGCACACCCCGGCGAGCGCTGTTCGACTTCTGGCTCGACCTGACGATGCTCGTCGCGTTCACGCTGGACTACAGCTTCAACTTCACCGGCCTGGCTGTACACGAGTGGATCGGTCTCATCTTCGTGGTCGTCATTCCCGTGCACCTCGTGCAGCACTGGGATTGGGTCATGCGAACAACCCGCCGCCTCATCCGCCACCGCCGC
Organism: Ilumatobacteraceae bacterium; assembly: GCA_039915905.1. Lineage (GTDB taxonomy): Bacteria > Actinomycetota > Acidimicrobiia > Acidimicrobiales > Ilumatobacteraceae > JAODBQ01. The sequence goes on along the minus strand of JBDSMK010000133.1, from coordinate 2,290 downwards.
GGGCGTGAAGCGTTGCGCTGGATCACTGACCTGCTGCTCATGCCGGTACTGGTTATCTGTGTCGCGTCCGGGATACTCATCTCGCGCAGCGCACTGCCATCGCTGGGCGTCACGATGACCCAGGACGCCTTCTGGCTGGGCCTGCATACGACGACCGCAGACGTCAGCGTCGCGCTCGTCGCCCTTCACGTCGCTCTCAGCTGGCGATGGGCATGGTCGATCATCCGCCGACTAACCGGCAAGAGGGCCACGTCGTGACCCGGAAGCGTCGCTTCGGTCAGCGCCTTCTGGTCGTGGTCGCAGTCATCGCCGCACTGATCGGGCTCGGATACATCTGGCGCAGCAGTCCCCTGGCGTCGATCGTGTCCGACGGTAGCGACATAGGACGCCGGCGTGGCGACGGCGCGGCCTTCAGCCTCAACAACATCGGCGACCTGCTGACAACGATCGCCATCGGAGTCGGGGGCATGAGCTTCGTCATCCTGATCGACAAGGCACGACGCCACCGTCGGCCGATCCGTCCCGCTCCGAAGGCGAGCACCGCGGTAGGCACTGAGACGTGAAGACTGACCTGGTGTTCTCTAGCAGCCCCAACGGGATTCGAACCCGTGCCGCCACCTTGAGAGGATGGGTAGGACGGTCCAGCCCGTTTCGTCAGATCTCGTTCCGTACGGTTTAAGCAGGACTTATGTTACCGATTCGTCCAGCGAGTGTCGGCCCGTATCGACCCATATCTGCCAATCTGGCGGCGAAAGATTGGCAAACGGATTGGCAAGATGCCGGTGTCATGGCCGCCACATTCTCGGGGGGTGGCGGCACGACAGCACTTCTTGGATTGGCCCTCCGACTGAGGCAAATGGAAATGATCACCACGTCTGCCCGTGGCGCACGATCACCGGCATGAGCGCCGTTCTGTGCTCGTCGGGTGGCATGGTGCGGCCGTCGTTCTGCGCCGTTTGTTATGTGCGGTTAGGGCCGGCAAGCCAACCGCGCCACAACCGTCGCCGGCGGCGCGCGCCTCGCGCACAAGTCGCAGCGACTGGCAGTAACACTGAGCGGAGTTCGTCCGAAGCTCCCATCAGGACCGTGTTGCGGTCCGCGCCCGTCGTTCTGCCCGGTGGGCGGCACCGTGGCGATCAATCGAGTTGTAACGGCGGCCCGATGATCTCAGCACCGTAGGGACCGATCGCATCGACGAGGCGAGCGATGTCGGGTTCTGTGGGCGGCGGGATCCGGATTTCGGTTGCTGGGTCGCTGGCATCGACGTGATATTGCTCGAACCCGGGCGGTGTCACGAGTTCGAGGAAGCGGGCTTGCTCGCTGTCGACTCGGAACGTGTGCGGCACATCGCGAGGCAACCACACGAACCCGCCGGCCGCGACGGTGTGTTGTTTGCCACCGACGTCAACTGTCAGTGCCCCGTCGATCACGAACATCGCCGTGTCCTCGCGGCGGTGGACGTGTCGTGGCGGTGAGAATCCGCGGCGGGCGTACTGTTCCATCACTGCCAGCTTGCCGTCAGTCTCGGCGCCGGTGGCGACGATGCTGAGCAACGTTCCCACGAACCATCGGTCTCGCTTTGTGATCGCTCCAGATGTTTCCATGTCTCGCAACCTCCATCGTCGAGCGGAAATCTTTATGTAGTTCTACTACAAATATATGTAGATACGATGCTGCGATGCAACGCTCGGCCGAGTCGGATGGACGTCACGAGCGCTCCCGACTGACGAGGCGCAAGATCGTCGTCGCTGCGATCGAGCTGTTCATCGCAGATGGCTATGGGCACACCTCCATCACCGCGATCGCTCATCACGCCGGCGTCGCAGTGCAGACCGTCTATGCCGCCTTCGGCAACAAACGGACGATCCTGGCAGCAGCACTTGATCAATCGATCGCTGGCGACGACGCCGCCGTCGTCGTCAACGACCGCGGCTGGATGCACGACGTCTTTCACGCCCCGACCGCGCCGCGCCGCCTCAGCGCGTACGCGGCAGCAGTACGACGAATCATGTCGAGCGCCGGCGACATGTTCATGGTCGTCACGGCCGCCGCTACCGTCGACGCCGACATCGTCGACCTCGCCGCAGTCACCGAAGCCCGACGCCGAACCGGTGCAACCTCGGTCGTGAAAGCCGTTGTCGAGGTGGGCCGTCTCCGTCAGGGTCTCACCATCGAACAAGCCGTCGACGTGTTGACGATGCTCAACAGCCCAGCGACGTTCCACCACCTCGTCCGGAACAGTGGCTGGACTCTCGACGCATACCAAACCTGGCTCGCGGACACCATGAAA
>JBDSMK010000126.1:0-3677 GCA_039915905.1 Ilumatobacteraceae bacterium | reverse complement strand
TGTCTGTTTCGCGCCCGCGGGTGGACTGAGGTCGCGACCGGGTGCGGCGAGACGCGGGGACGGCGGGGGCGGCGGTGACGGCGGGGACGGCGGGGGCGCGGGACGGGGTCAGGCGGACAGGGCGAAGCCTTCGTAGCCGTTGGCTACGACTTCGTTGCACTTGTCGACATACGGCGGGAAACCCAGCAACGGCATGAACACCCTGGTCTTGCCGGGCACGTTTGCGCCGAGATACCACGAGTTGCACGTCGGGTACAAGGTGAGGTCGGCGATCATGTTGACATGCTCGACCCATGCATCCTGGGCCTGTTCGGTGGCCTCGATGCGGGCGTGGCCATGCTCACGGAGGTGGGCAATGCAGTCGGCGATGAAGTTCACGTGCTGCTCGATCGAAACGATCATGTTGGTCAGCACCGACGGGCTGCCCGGTCCTGAGATGGTGAACATGTTCGGGAATCCGGCGACCTGCAGCCCGAGGTAAGTGCGTGGCCCGGCCGACCATGCGTCGGATATGCCCAGGCCGTCGCGACCGCGGATGTCGATGCTCATCAACGTGCCGGTCATCGCGTCGAACCCGGTCGCGAACACGAGGCAGTCCACCTCGTACTCGGTGCCCCCGGTCACCACCGCACGCGTCGTGAGGCGCTCGATCGGTGCCGAGGAGATGTCCACGAGATGCACGTTGTCGCGGTTGAACGTCTCGAAGTAGCCGGTGTCGAGGCACAGCCGTTTGCATCCGATGACCTGCTTGGGCGACAGCAGATCGGCCACCGCCTGGTCGTGTACAAGATCGTGGATGCGGTCCCGGGCGAACTGAGCTGCGGTCTCGTTGGCATTGGGGTCGATCAGCAAGTCGACGAAACCACCGAGGAAGGCGAAGCCACCTACCTCGTTCCAGCGGTACTCGAAGTCGTGCTTGCGGGTCTCGTCGTCGACGGCCAAAGCCGGCTTGTCGCCACGTGGCATCTTCGAACCGAATGCCCCTGGCATCAGACTGTTCGCCGCGCGGAACTCGGTGTAGCTGGCCTTCACCTGCTGTTCGTAGTCGCGGTCGAGTTGCCCGTTGTGCGCCGGGATCGAGTAGTTCGCAGTGCGTTGGAACACGATCAGGTCGGTGCATTGCGCGGCGATGATCGGGATCGCCTGGATACCCGACGAACCTGTGCCGATGACCCCCACCCGCTTGCCAGTGAAGTCGACTCCTTCGTGGGGCCACTTGCCGGTGTGGTACATCGGCCCGGCAAACGATTCGATGCCGGGAAATGCAGGGGTATTCGCGGACGAAAGGCAGCCGGTGGCCATCACCATCCACTGGGCGCGCACCGATTGGTGGTCGGTGCTGATCACCCAGCGGTTTGTGGCTTCGTCGAACGTGGCGGCCGAGACGCGGGTGTCGAACTGGATGTAGCCGCGCAGCCCGAATCGGTCGGCGACGTGGTTGACGTAGCGCAAAATCTCCGGCTGGGCGGAATAGCGCTCGCTCCACTGCCACTCCTGCTGCAGGTCGTCGTCGAACTGGTACGAGTACTCCATGCTCTCGACGTCGCAGCGAGCCCCCGGGTAACGGTTCCAGTACCAGGTGCCGCCGACATCGCCGCCGGCCTCGAAGACCAGCACCCTCAAACCCAGCTTGTGCGCCCGATGCAGCATGTACAGCCCGGCGAAACCGGCCCCGACGATAACCATGTCGTACTCCGACGTATCAGCGATGTCGTACTCCGCCGTATCAGCGATGTCGTGTCCGGCGGTGTCATGCTCCGCTTCAGCCATGGTCGATCAACCTAGGTCACCGCGCCACCGTCGATACCACCGATACCACCGATACCACCGATACCACCGGTCTTCATCCGAACCACTCCGCGAAAGTCGGCACCTCAACGACGCCGGCGCAGGCCATCGCCACCAGCGGCACGGCGGCCATCGCTCCTGAACCCTCGCCGAGACGCATCTCCAGATCGAGCAGCGGCTGCTTGCCGAGGCGTTCCAGCAACCGTCGATGCCCCTCCTCCGACGAGCAGTGCCCAACCAGGCAATGGTCCAGCGCTGTGCGGTTGATGATCGCCAACGGCATCGCAGCAGCGGTGACCACGTAGCCGTCGATCAACACCGGCAGGCGCCGATGTCGGGCAGTGACGATCGCGGCGGCCATCGCCACCAGCTCGGCGCCTCCCAGCTCACGCAGCACCTCCAACGGGTCGAGCACACCGGCGACGCGATCCACGCTGCGACGCACGGCTTCACGCTTGCGGGCGAGCCCCTCGTCGTCCACGCCTGTGCCGCGGCCGACCCACGCCGCTACCTCACCACCGCCGAGCGCGGCTGCCACTGCGGCTGCCGCGGTGGTGTTACCGATGCCCATCTCGCCGAGCACGAGCAGGTCGGCATCGAGGGCCTCCACCGCGTCACGTCCTGCAGCCGCGGCTGAGTCGAACCGGTCGTGGTCCATCGCTGCCTGGAAGCGGATGTCGCCGGTGGGCCTGCCGACGCCCACGTCGATGGCTTGCACGGTGGCGCCGGCGACATGGGCGAACGCGCTGACCGTAGATCGGCCGGCGCGGTAAGCGGCAAGCATCGCCGCGGTCACATCGGCCGGATACTTGCTGACGCCGGCGGCGGTGACCCCGTGGTCGGCGGCGAAGATCAAAGCCGCAGGGTGGTGTACCGCCGGAGTTGGTGTCTCCTGCCACTGCGCGACCCACTCGGCGACCTCGTCGAAGCGGGCCAACGCTCCCGCCGGACGGAGGATGTCGGCTGCTCGAGCGCGCACCGCAGCGCCAGAGCGGAGATCTCCCGCCGGCATCGTCGCGAGTGCATCGGACAGCCAGTTCTTCAAAGCAACTCCCAGCGATCGTAGAGACGAACGGCCCGTCCGGCGACCAGCATCAGCGTAGTGCTGGCCACCCGCGCCTCAGCCTGGTTGACGCCTCCGAACTCGACGCGGGGCCCCGCCAGTACATCGCCGTCAGTAGTCGAGGCCGCGCTTGGCGGCAACCCCGCTATCGAAAGCGTGCTTGACGTTGCGCATCTCGGTGACGGTGTCGGCCGCCGAGATCAACTCGGCCGGAGCATCGCGCCCGGTGATGATCAAGTTGACGTGCGGCGGGCGGTCGAGCACCATCGCCACCACATCGGCAATTGGTACCCAGTCCCACGTGCACAGGTAGGTCAAGTCGTCGAGGATCACCAGTTGGTGTTCGCCCGCACGAACGATCGCCGCGGCGCGGGCGAAGGCCAGTCGGCCCAGCTCAGCATCGCGGCCGATATCACCGGGGTCCCAAGTGAACCCGTCGCCGAGCGTTACCCAGTCGACACCGAGTTGCTCGGCGATCTGCTGCTCGACGACCCTCTGCTCACCACCCTTCTGCTCACCACCCTTCTGCTCACCACCCTTGATGAACTGCACAACTGCCACCTTCCAGCCGCAGGCAACGGCCCGCAACATCACCCCGAAGGCGGCGGTGCTCTCACCCTTGCCGTTGCCGGTGCTCACCAGCACCAACGATGGGGCGAGGCGCGATTCGTGCTGGGGCGGCGCAATGGGCGAGGTGTCGGTCATCGCTGGGGGAGCCTACGGGACCGGGAGGTAGTGTGTTCCCGTCACCCCTGCCCGGGGTGACGGCATGGTTGTAGCGAAGCCCGGTGAGAATCCGGCACTGACCCGCAACGGTTGTTCGTGG
>JBDSMK010000014.1:0-4500 GCA_039915905.1 Ilumatobacteraceae bacterium | reverse complement strand
GCAGTAGGCGGTCTCACCGGTCACCGGACCCGGTTACCGGACCCGGTAGCCGGACCCAGCAGCCGGACCCAGCAGCCGGTCAGCGGAAGGCCGACAGCACTTCGGCGGTGAGACGCTCGTAGGACTCGCGTCGCGCCGTCGCGGTTGCGCCGAGGGTGAAGTCCGGGATCGCCAGCTCGTCGACGCCGAGCTCGACGTACTTGCCGATCAGGTCGATCAGCTCACTCGGTCCGCCGATCAGCGACCGGTCAGACGGCGCGTTCTCCCGCAGCTTGGCAGCGCGTTGCGGATCGTCGGCCAGGAACACCAGTCCCTGTGCGGACCGGCGGATCGTGGCCGGGTCGTGGCCCACCCTGGCACATGCCTCGCGGAACAGATCTGTGCGCTGCCCGACTTCGACCGGGTTGCCCCACGTGTTCCACTCGTCGGCCCACCGCGCCGCGGCGCGAAGCATCCGCGGGCTGCCGGTGCCGACCAGCAACGGGAGTGAGCTGGGCTTTGGACTGAACGGGGCATCGGTGAGTGAGTAGTACTTCCCGCTGAAAGCAGCGCGGTCGCTGTGGAGCAGGTGGTGCACCACCTCGATGGCCTCCTCGAAGCGGTCCACCCGCGTTCCAGGAGGCGGCAGCTCGAACCCGTAGGCGTGGTGCTCGTTGACCTGCCAACCGGCACCGAGGCCGAGCACCGCCCGGCCGGGAGCGATGCGGTCGACGGTGGCGACGCGCTTGGCCAGCACCACCGGGTGGTGGATCGTTACCGGCGAGACCATCGACGTCAGGCGGATGCGCGGTACGAGCGCTCCGATCGCGGCGAGCACCGTCCAGCACTCCAGCGCCGGCCCGTCACCGGGTGTGTCGTCGGGCGTCTGCGACATGAAATGATCCGGGAACCACAGGCCATGCCATCCGTTGGCCTCGGCGAATGTTGCCGCCCCCAGGATCTCGTCCCACTCACGGCCGTTTGAAACCCACATCGAGAAGTCCACGCTGGCACGGTATCGCGATGGCCCTCCTACGATCCCCAGTGATGCCAGAGCAGACCGGTCCCGACGACGACCTGTGGGAGACCCACGCCGCATGGTGGATCAACGGTTTCACCGAAGGTGCGGATGCCGAATACGAGGAGCAGATCCTCCCGTTGGCCGCGGAGGAGCTGAGCGGGGCACGGCGAGTGCTCGACGTCGGCTGTGGCGACGGACAGGTGAGCCGGTTGGCATGGAGCCTCGGCGCCGAGCTCGTGGTCGGCATCGATCCCACTTGGAACCAGGTGAGCGTCGCCCACGAGCGTGGCGGTGGCGCTGCGTTCGCCAAGGCAGGGGCCGCCGCCCTGCCGTTTCCCGACGCGACGTTCGACGCAGTTGTGGCGTGTCTCGTGTTCGAACACATCCGCGACGTCGACCAGGCGATCGCCGAGGTAGCCAGGGTGCTGCGTCCCGATGGTCGGTTCTGCTTCTTCCTCAACCACCCCCTGTTGCAGACCCCGAACAGTGGCTGGATCGATGACCAGTTCCTTGACCCGCCGGAGCAGTACTGGCGGATCGGTCCGTACCTGGTGGAGGACGAGACGATCGAGGAGGTGGAGAAGGATGTGTTCATCCCTTTCATCCATCGGCCGCTGAGCCGCTACGTCAACGCACTTTCAGCCAACGGTCTGCTGGTTCGGCGGATGGTTGAACCTGCTCCTCCGGCGGGCTTCCTGGCGCGCGCCGCCGAGTACGCCCAGGCGGCGACGATCCCACGGCTGTTGTACCTGCGAACCACGAAGACCCACTCGACCGCGGCGCGCTGACACGTAGGCTCGGCGGCAATGACCGACATCGTGCTGATCACCGGGCTGTCCGGCGCTGGGCGGTCCGGCACGGCCGACGTGCTCGAGGATCTCGGCTGGTACGTCGTCGACAACCTGCCGACCTCATTGGTGGCGACCATTGTGGAGCTGGCCAGCAAGCCGGGCAGCAACATCGACCGGTTGGCGCTGGTCTCCGGCCGCCAGCATGTTGACTTCCTGCCGAAGGTGGCCGCATTGCGAGCTGCCGGGCACCGAGTCCGTTCCGTCTTCCTCGACGCCAGCACCGCCGAGCTCGTCCGTCGGTACGACGCGACGCGTCGCAAGCACCCGCTCGACGGTGAAGCGGATGGGTTGGTCGAGGCGATCGAGCTCGAGCGTTCCCTGCTCGAATCGGTGAGGACGGCGGCCGACTTGGTGATCGACACCACCTCGTTGAACATCCACCAGTTGAAGGCCAAGCTGCTGGGAGCATTCGATTCGTCGTCCGTCGATCAACATCTGCAGATCGCGGTGGAAAGCTTCGGGTTCAAACACGGCATGCCGATCGACGCCGACATCGTCATGGATGTGAGGTTCCTGCCCAACCCGCACTGGGATCCGCAGTTGCGACCATTGACCGGACACGATCCGGCAGTGCGCGACTTCGTCCTCGAACGGGCCGATACCTCTGAGTTCCTCGATCGCTTCGACGGCTTGCTGACTCTGCTCGTGCCTGCGTATCAACAGGAAGGCAAGAGCTATCTGACGATCGCCATCGGTTGCACCGGCGGGCGTCACCGCAGCGTCGCGGTGGCCGAGGAACTGGCCGGCAGACTCCGAAGCCACGGCTTCGCGGTGCGGATCGGGCATCGCGACGTGGCGCGATCGTGAAACCCGCTGCGGTGCGTTGCTGTTGCCCCGAGCGGGAGTGCGGTACCTTCCCGCTGGTTCGCTAGGGTCCACGGCAATCCTGCTTCTCCTGAAAGGCGACGTCGACGATGACGGTACGTGTAGGCATCAACGGGTTCGGCCGCATCGGTCGCAACTTCTTCAGAGCGGCCAAGCAGCGCGGCGCCGACATCGACTTCGTCGCGGTCAACGACCTCGGTTCGGTGGAGACGATGGCCCATTTGCTGAAGTACGACTCGGTGCTCGGCACCCTGCCGTACAACGTGAAACGAACCAAGAACGGCATCACGGTGGATGGTGACGAGATACTGGTGATGTCGCAGCGCAACCCGCAGGACCTCCCATGGGGTGAGCTCGGTGTTGATCTGGTGATCGAATCGACAGGGTTCTTCGCCAAGCGTGACGCTGCCGCCGCGCACCTCGAGGGTGGGGCGCCGCTGGTAATCGTTTCGGCACCGTGCGACAGCGCTGATGGCACGTTCGTCTATGGCGTGAACCACAAGGACTTCGATTTCAAGACCCAGAAGGTGATCTCCAACGCCAGTTGCACCACGAACTGCTTCGTTCCGGTGGTCAAGGTTCTCGACGACGCATTCGGTGTGGAGAACGGCCTGATGCAGACCGTTCACGCTTACACCGGTGATCAGCAACTCGTCGACGGTCCGCACAAGGATCTTCGCCGGGCTCGTGCCGCGGCGATCAACATCGTGCCCACCTCTACCGGCGCAGCGCGGGCCACCAGCCTGGTGCTGGAGTCGATGAAGGGCCGGCTCGACGGCACATCTCTGCGCGTTCCGGTACCGACCGGTTCAATCGTCGACTTCACCGCCAACCTCAAGCGTCCGGCCACGGTGGCGGAGATCAACGCCGCGTTCGCCAAGGCCGCGAAGGGTTCGATGAAGGGCATCCTGCGGTACACGGATGAGCCGATCGTGTCCAGCGACATCGTCCACGACCCGCACAGTGCGATCTTTGACTCTGGCCTCACTGCCAGTCTCGGCACGCTGGTGAAGGTGCTCGCGTGGTACGACAACGAGTGGGGCTACTCCAACCGGCTGGTCGACACCGCGCTTTATGTCGGTGCCAAAGTGACCGCGAAGGGTGCCCGCCGCGCTGCCGGCAAGAAGGGGTAACCGCGATGTCTGACGGTCTGCCGCGGCTGGAAGATCTCGGCGACGTCCGCAACAAGCGGGTGCTGGTTCGCGCCGACTTCAACGTGCCGCTCGAGGATGGGCGAATCACAGACGATTTTCGGATTCGCGCCGCTCTGCCCACGATCGAGTGGCTCACCTCTCATGGCGCGACGGTTGTGTGCGCCAGTCACCTTGGACGGCCGAAGGGTCGGCCCGACGCCAAGTTCTCGATGGATCCGGTGCGGGCCCGCCTGAAGGAGTTGGCGCCTGCGGCTGAACTGCTCGACAACCTTCGTTTCGATCCCGGCGAAGAGTCCAACGACCCGGCTTTCGTGGCCCGTCTGGTGGCCGGGATCGACGCCTACGTCAACGATGCCTTCGGTGCCGCGCATCGGGCCCACGCCTCGATTGTCGGACCGCCGCAGACCTTGCCTTCGGCGATGGGCCGGCTGATGGAGAAGGAGGTCGACGTGCTGCTCGGCCTGCGCAACCGGCCGCGCCGGCCGTTCGTGGCGGTGCTCGGTGGCGCGAAGATCAGCGACAAGTTGGGCGTGGTCGAAGCCTTGCTGGAGCGTGTCGATGCGCTGGTGGTCGGTGGGGCGATGTGCTTCACGTTCCTCGCTGCGCAGGGCTACCCGATCGGCGACTCGCTCTTCGAACCAGACCAGGTCGACGCGTGCCGCACGCTGCT
>JBDSMK010000013.1:0-5283 GCA_039915905.1 Ilumatobacteraceae bacterium | reverse complement strand
GGCACGGAGGTTTCGGTGGCCCTGCTCACTCAGCTCGACCGAGCCGAGCATGCCCTGCACCGTCTCGGCTTCGCCGAGCTGCGAGTGCGCCACTACGGCGATACGGCACGTCTCGAGTTCCCCCTCGACGACCTCGCCGCGGTGTTCGCCCGGCGCGCCGAGGTGGTGGACGCAGTGGAGAGCTGTGGCTACCGATACGTCACCCTCGACCTGGCTGGCTTCCGATCAGGAAACCTGAACGGCGGTCACGTAAAGTCACCGGGATGAAGCTCTCGATGATGATCAACTACGTGGGTAGTTTCCCCGACGCCGTCCAGCGGGTCGTGGATCTTGAGAAGGCCGGCCTCGACCAGGTGTTCGTGGCCGAGGCGTACACCTTCGACGCCGTCAGCCAGGTCGGCTACCTGGCGGCCAAGACCGATCGGGTGAAGATCGGCACCGGAATCCTCAACGTCTACTCGCGCACTCCGGCACTGACGGCGATGACTGCGGCCGGCTGCGACTACGTCAGCGACGGTCGATTCATCCTCGGTCTCGGTGCCAGCGGTCCTCAGGTCGTCGAGGGTTTCCATGGTGTTCCCTACGAGAAGCCGATGCAGCGGATCAAGGAGTACATCGAAGCCTGCCGGATGATCTGGAAGCGGGAGGAGAAGTTCGAGTACCACGGCAAGACGTTCGACGCTCCGCTGCCTGCGGGGCAGGGCACCGGTCTGGGCAAACCGCTGAAGCTGATCAACCACCCTGTGCGCAGCACAATCCCGATCTGGTGGGCTTCGCTGAAGGGTCTCAGCGTCACCGCCACCGCCGAGATGGCCGACGGCTGGCTGCCGATCATGTTCGTCCCGGAGAAGTACGAGAAGGTGTGGGGCCCGCAGTTGAAGGCCGGCCTGGCCAAGCGCAGCGCGGATCTCGCCCCGTTGGAGATCTCTGCAGGAGGCATGCTGGCCATCGGCGAGAACCTGGTCGGCGATGCTCAGAGCAAGATCCTCGACTTCGCCCGGCCCAGCACTGCGCTGTACGTCGGTGGTATGGGTGCTCGCGGCAAGAACTTCTACAACGACATCTGCAGGGGCTACGGCTACGTGCAGGAGGCCGACGACATCCAAGATCTGTATCTGGCCGGCAAGAAGGACGAGGCCGCCGCCCGTGTGCCGGAAGAGTGGCTGCAGCTATCCAATCTGGTTGGCCCGAAGAGCCTGATCAAGGAGCGCGTCGCGGCCTACAAGGCGGCCGGTGTGACGGTGCTCTCGGTGAACATCGTCGGCCCGGAGCCGGTCAAGCAGATGGAGATGCTGCGCAGCATCGTCGACGACGCCTGACAGGCAGCCGTTCTGGGTTCTGCCAGTCGGCTCACCTCGTGGGTCGGTTGGTAGGGCGACTACTTTCAGGCCATGACGGTGAACGGCTTGGTCGAAGATGGTTGGCAGGGCGTGCGGGATGCGTTCGAGGCAAATCTTGCATCTAATGACGAGACCGGCGCGGCGGTTGCCGTGTACCACCGTGGCCACAAGGTGGTTGACCTGTGTGGTGGAGACTTCGACGCTTCCGGTGCCAGCGCGTATGACGACCAGACACTGCAACTGGTGTTCAGCACCACCAAGGGTGTCACCGCGATCGCGCTGGCGATGTGTGTCCAGCGCGGCTTGATCGACTACGACGCGAAGGTGAGCCGCTACTGGCCGGAGTTCGCCGAGCACGGCAAGGGCGACGCCACCGTCGCACAGTTGGTCAGTCACCAGTGCGGCTTGATCGCCCCCGACGGTCCGTTGACGCTGGCCGACGCGCTCGACTGGGACACCATCACCGCTCGACTGGCGGCCACCAAGCCGGACTGGCCGATCGGCTCAGGCCACGGATATCACGCGGTCACGTTCGGTTGGTTGGCCGGTGAACTGATCCGCCGGGTAGATCCGCAGGGCCGCACCCCTGGGCGGTTCGTCGCCGACGAGATCTCCGGTCCGCTCGGCCTCGAGATGTGGATCGGCCTTCCCGAGCAGTACGAGTCTCGGGTCTCCCCGCTGATCAGCAGGCCCGCTGATCAGGCCGTCGATCCGGCGATGCAGGCGATGATCGATCAGTTCATGGGGCCTGACAGCCGCGGCGGCCGGGCGTTGTTCCTCAACGGTGCGCTCGCCGGTGACGGGATGTTCAACCGCCGCGACGTCCATGCCGCCGAGATCCCGGCCGCCAACTGCATCACCAACGCGTCGTCGCTGGCCAAGCTGTATGCCGCAACGATGGGAACGATCGACGGTGTGCAGTTGCTCGAAGAAGACACCCGAAACCGGGTACGAGCCACGGTGACGCCGGCGGGTGAGCCGGACCTGTGCCTGATGATGCCGACCACGTTCGGCATGGGCGTGATGACCTACGGCCAGTTCACGCCGTTTGCCGGCGCCGGCAGCTATGGGCATCCCGGTGCCGGCGGTTCAGTGGCATGCGCTCAACCGGAGCGGCAGTTGGCGTTCGGCTACGTGATGAACACGATGGCCCAGAACTTGGCCGGCGACGTTCGTGCCCAGAACCTGCTCGATGCGGCTACGGCAGCGGCAGATGCTTCACGGTGAGCGCGCCGCTACCGAGAGCTGAGCTGTTCAGCTGAGGACGCGTTTACGAAAACCGCGGATGCCGAGCCACATGAACAACGCCGAGAAGCCGAGCAGCACCGGGTACACGACGTATAGGTGCATGTGCGGACTGGTGGTCAGCGCGGCGCGGAAGCCTTCAGTGATGTAGATAAGCGGGTTCACCAGCACCAGTATCTGCAGCCACGAAAAGCTGCCGACCTTCACCGCGCTAAGTGTGGTCCACGGGTAGTACGTGCCGCCCAGGAAGGTGAGCGGTAGAACAACCACGCCGAACAGCATCGGCACCGTGCGAGGGTTGAAGAACGTGCCAAAGGTGAGGCCCATCGCTGCACAGGCGAAGCATGCCAGCGGCACCAGGGTCAGCAGCAGCAGCCAGTGGAACGAGAGGTGGATGCTGATCTCGCTGGTGTGCACCACGGCGGCGATCGGAAACACGATCAGCGCGGCGATCAGACCCTGGATCGAGCCGGAGATCACCTTGGCGAGTGCCACCAGCCATACGGGTGCGGGGGCCAGGACGCGGTCCTCGATTTCCTTGGTGTAGCCGATCTCGTTGACCAGGGGCAACGCCACCGCCTGGATCCCCTGGAAGTTGATCGACAGACCGAGCACTCCGGCAACGAGGATCGTGGCGAACGCCGACTGCCCGGCTGCGCCGCCCCCGCCACCGATGCCCTGACCGATCTTGGGAAACACGTAGAGGAACACGAAGCACAGCAGGAACGGCTGGATGATGGTGCGCGGGATGAACTCGTTGAGGTTTTTGCGCAACACGGTGAGGTCGCGCATCAACAGGCCCCATAGCGCTGCTCGACCGGCCTGCACCGTCGACCGGGTGATCGTCGTTGGTGGGGTTGATGCAGGCTGCGCTGCGGCGACGGAAACGGTGGCGGTCATCAGTCGCGCAACTCCTTACCGGTGAGGTCGATGAACACTGTCTCCAACGTCGGCTTGCTGATCGACAGGTCACGCAGGCTGACGTTGGTTGCCTCGGCGGATTCGACGATCACCGGCACCACACTTTCACGACCGCGCTGAGCGAGGCGGATTCGTCCGTCGATCATTTCCACGGAGCGGATACCAGGCACCTTGTCGCGTAGCCGTTCGATGAACGCGGTGCTGTCGCCTTCGACGATGATCTGCACGATGGTGTCGGCACCGGTGGTGGCCTTCAGTGCAGCTGGGGTGTCGAGCGCCAGGATCCGGCCGTGGTCCATGATCGCCACCCGGTCGCACAGCTCGTCGGCTTCCTCCATGTAGTGGGTGGTGAGGAAGATCGTCTGGCCCTGGTCGTGGAGCTTGCCGACGATCTCCCACAGCGCGATGCGGCTCTGGGGGTCGAGCCCGGCGGTTGGCTCGTCGAGGAACAGCACAGCTGGTTGGTGCAGGATCGCCCTGGCGACCATCAGCCGCTGGGCCATTCCACCGGACAGAGATGTCACCGGAGCACCGCCCCACTTGACGAGGTTGAACAGTTCCAGCATGTCGTCGGCGGCCTTGCGGCCGGCACGGGCCGACATCCCGAAGAACCGTCCATGAAAAGAGAGGTTCTCGCGTACGGTGAGCGCCCGGTCCAACGTGTTCGACTGCGGGACCACGCCGATCAGTTGCTTGGCCTGTGCGGGATGGGTGGCGACGTTGATACCGCTGACCACAGCGGTACCGCTGGTGGGAATGGCTCGGGTGGTGAGCATGCTCGCGGTAGTCGATTTGCCCGCCCCGTTGGGCCCGAGGAGACCGAAGATCTCACCACGGCCAACGGTGAGGTCGAGGTGGTCGACGGCTGCGAAGTCGGCGCCCGGATAGATCTTGGTGAGCTGCTCGCAGCGAATCACCTCGTCGTCGTGCACAGCGTGTTGGACCCATTGGCGCTCCGACACATCCGTCACATTTCGTGACGATAGCCACCGGCCACAGATGACGCCACGCAGTCCTACGCCGATCCCCACCTCCAGGTTCTCATCCTCAGGTTCTCATCGGCGATCACGGCTAATCTCGCTGTGATCCAGCAACGGGAGGTCGACGGGTTGACGATGCGCAGGATGTCCGTCGTCGTCGCCGTGGCGATGCTGACGGCGTGCAGTAGCGGCAGTGGCGGCCCCTCGGGCACTACGACGACGGTGCCGACTACAGCAGGGTCCACCGGCGGCTCGACCGGCAACTCGACCGGCACGACTGGCAGCTCGACCGGCTCGATCAGCGGGCCCTCGACTGTGCCAGGCACCGCGGAAGGTGCTGGCCAACAACCTCGTGGTTCGTGGCGCGTCGACGTCTCGCAGTGCGCCGATCCGGTGCAGGTGGCGGCGCCGATCACCGGCACGCTGTCGATCGTCGCGGCCGCGCCGCTGAGCGGCGGCGTTGCTGCCGCGGCGTGGAAGCCGACGATGGACGGCTTCCACGCATATCTCGACTACGTAAACTTCGGGCATCTGCTCGGGCCGCTGACTCTGCACCTCGATGTGGTCGACGACGGCTACAACCCGGACCGTACGGTGAACGCGATCCAGCCGCTGCTCGATAAGGGCGCCAAGGTCGTCGCCGGCATCGCCGGCTCGGACAACAACATGGCTGCGCGGTTCACTCTCAACGAGCAATGCGTGCCGCAACTTGTCGGGTTGAGCCCGGCGGTCGAGCTCGGTGACGTGGCCCAGTACCCGTGGACGACGGGAGCACTGCCGACAGCGGCAGCGGAAGT
>JBDSMK010000010.1:0-4382 GCA_039915905.1 Ilumatobacteraceae bacterium | reverse complement strand
GCGGTTCCAAGGCCACCAGTGCGTCGGCGATGTTGCCGAGACGGCTGCCTGCGATCACTGCGGTGAGCCGCTCGGGGCACTCCGGGTGGCGCGGGCCGGCCAGATGGTCGAAGTACGCCGGATGGGTCGCGAAGAGCACCGTCACGTCGTCCGACGCTACCGTCGCGGCTAGTGAGGCCCGTGGTGCATTCCCGTGGCGAGGACCTTTGCGTGCCTCGCGGCTACGAGAACACCTGCCGCGTCCGACGCTGGCCGGGGGACCCGACGGTCGTCCAGATCGTGTTCTACAACCAGTTCAGGATGCCACCACCCGATGTTCTCGCCGAATGGCTCGGTCAGCTCGGCGGCAATGGATTCACTGCCGTTCGCACGGGCGCGCTGACACGCGCACAGGTGGCTGCCCTCGACCCGTTGGGTTTCGTCGAGGCCCAACGGCTGGTCCTTCTGGAGCACTCAAAACCCCGCGAAGCGGCGGAGCGCGAAACGGTGCCGCGCGAAACGGCGGCGCGCGACACCGTGCGTACCGACCGCTTGGCGCCCGCACAGCACCAGGTGGCCGGCGAGCTCGATTCCCGCGCGTTCGCGGCACCTTGGGGTATCGATGCGGCAGCGATCGCCGATGTCTGCCGGGCCACCGCGCACCACCGGGCGAGGGCCATCACCATCGACGGGCGGGTGGTGGCTTACGCCGTCTCCGGCCGTGACGGCAAGCTCGGGTTCCTTCAACGACTGGCGGTGGATCCCGCCGCTCAGCGCCGCGGGCTGGGACGTGCGCTGGTGGCCGACTCGTTGCGCTGGGCGGCGCGATGGCGCGTCGAGCGCGTGCTGGTGAACACCCATGTCGAAAACGAGGCCGCATTGGCGTTGTACGACAGGATGGGGTTCGTCCAGCTGGCGGACCGATTGGACGTGCTCGAAAAGATCCTGCCTTGACGACGCCCGGTGCAAGGTTCAGACGAGCAGTGGTGCCGCTTGTTGCCTGCCTTACGATCATCGCTGTCGTCACCATGGCGCAGTCGACGGCTGCAGCACCTCCCACGGGCTCCACAGGCCCGAGGCGGTCGTCTCACTCCGACCCTCCGAGATCACCGTCCCCACCGCCACGCCTCCAGCTGATCAGCCAGCAGCCGTTCACCATCCAGCCTGCTGGGCCGATCAACATCACCGTCGCTGTCCCGCCGACCATCGACCTGGCCCAGTTCACCGATCCGGCGGGACCGCAGGCCCAGGTCAGGGTGATCTCCTACGGAGTTGTGGCTGACCGTGCGGCCGTCGCGACGGTGGTCGGCGGCCGACTCCCTCCAGCCATCGAAGCCGTCACCTTCGATGTTTCGGCGATCAGCCAACCCGTGACCGGGCAGTTGGCGCTGACCATCCCCACGGAGACCGCCGCCGAACGCCAGGACGTGATGCGTTTCGCTGAACCCGGGCTGTATCCGCTGACGGTCGAACTACGCAGCGGCGGAACCGTGCTGGCATCGCTGACGACGTTCATCAACCGCGATGTCGACCCCGGTAAACCGCCACCGGCGCCACTGTCGGTGGCGGTCGTGATCGGCGTCGACGCCCCCGTCGAGCTGGACTCGAACAACGCAGTAGTGCTCTCCGACAGCACGCTGCACGCTTTAGGCGACCTAGTGCGGATCCTCGAGACAAGCGCGATGCCGGTCACAGTGGCCGTTGCCCCACAACTGTTGACCAACCTGCGTGCCGCCCAACCGGAGCTCGCCGGCAGACTCAGCGCAGTGATCGCCAGGGCCCAGATCCTGTCTGCTCCAGCACCCTCGATGGATCCGTCAGCGGCGGCCGCCGCCGATCAGGAGAAGATGTACACCCAATGGCTCGTCAACGGCGAGGATCTGCTCGGCAAGGGCGACCTGCACGCGACCGTGCTGCGTGGCGCGACGGTGATCAACCACCCGCTGAGCGAGCTCGGCGGCGAACTGCTTCGTGACCTCGGCACGCGACTGCTACTACTTCCGCCGTCGTACTACGACACGCTCGACGGCAGCATCGGCGGCTACACCGACACAACTCAACTCGTGGATGTAGAGCTAGCGGATACGCGGTACTTCAACGCCGCGATAGTCGATCGCCGGATGGCTGCACTACTGACGGAATCCAGTCCTACTCCGGCACTCACCGCTGTTTATGCAACGGCCGACCTGCTGGCCGCGCGTCAGGAGATCGCCGACCGTGGCAGCGACCCGCGGCGCCACAGCGTGCTGCTCGGCACCGATCAGCTCGGCATGCCGGACCCCACGACGCTGGCACCGATTACGGCGCTGATCGCCAACACCCCGGGCCTCGCAGCAATATCTGTGGCGCAGCTCGGCGCGCGCACCGACACCTTGTTGATCGACGGCGATCAGGTGGGTGTGCACCTACCGGCAACCACCTCAGCCAACATCACCGACCGGATCACGATGCAGTCGGCAATGCGCAAGGCCACCGCGTCGACCGCCAGCATGCTCGACGCCGCCGACACCCGACCCGCGCAGTGGAACGCCGAGCTTGATCTGCTGCCTTCCAGCTCGATCACAGATCAGCGCGCCACTGACATCGTCAACTCGCTGAACCAGCAGTTCGACGCGATCCGAGCGGCAGTGGGGCCTCCACCTGGGCTCGACTTCACCCTCACCGGGCGCACAGGCATGGTCCGGCTGAAGTTCCGCAACTCCGCCGACACGCCGCTGACCGTGCTGATCCGGGTCGGCGGTTCCGCCAAGATCACTGCCACAGACCAGACAGCGGTGCTCGCCCCGCACGAGACCACCGAGGTCAAGGTGCGTCTCACGGCTCGCTCCAACGGCCGGTTCCCAGTGTTCCTCGACGTGCTCACCCCCACAGGCGACCGCATCGCCAACGTGCGACTGACGGCCACCGTGGCAGCGCTCAGCGGTCTCGGCAACCTGGCAACCGGCGCAGCGCTGCTGGTACTGCTCACCTGGTGGGCGAGGCAGGTGCGTAGGTCCCGCCGCCGGCGCCGGGCCAAGGCCGCGCTCGACCGCCACCCAGTGGGCGCCGCCGCGGCAGAGCGTTCCGGCACCGAGGTGGGCCTATCTCCGGATGCGGCGACTAGTACTCTGCCCGGTTCGTGAGCACAAACAGCGTCCGTATAGTCACCGACTCCGCCTGCGACCTACCGCAGGCGCTCGCCGACGAGCTCGGCATCAAGATCGTGCCGCTGACGATCCGAATCTCCGGCCAGGAGTACACCGACCGCCGCGACCTCACCCCGGCTGAGTTCTGGGCGAAGTGCGCGGCCTCGCCGACGCTCCCGGAGACAGCGGCCCCGGCGCCCGGACACTTCGAGGAGACCTACCGCGATCTGGCCACCGACGGTGCAACCAGTGTGGTGGTCGTCTGCCTGTCGGGCGCATTGTCGGCCACGATGCAGTCCGCCGAACTAGCCGCCAGGGCGGTCGCCGACGACCTTCCAGTGACCGTGCTCGACAGCCGCACAGTCTCGTTGGCACAAGGCATGCTCGCAGCCAATTGCGCCAGGCTGGCCAGCGCCGGCGCCGACCACCACGCCGTGGTCGATCGTGTTGTGGACCTGTCCAGGCGAACCAAGCTGTGGGGCGCGCTGGACACCCTGGAGAACCTCAAGAAGGGCGGCCGGATCGGCGGCGCCAAGGCGATGCTGGCCACAGCGCTGGCGATCAAGCCGATCATCGAAGTGCGTGACGGCAAGGTGGAGCAAGGCGGCAAGCAGCGCACCCGCAGCAAGGCACTGGCGTTCCTGGTCGACAAGGTCGCGTCCTACGGCGTGGTCGACGATCTCGCTGTGCTGCAGGCCAACTGTCCCGACGTCGAGCAGTTCGTGGAGATGCTGCGCAAGCACCACTCCGGTGAGATCACCGTCGGGGACATCGGTCCGGTTGTAGGTGCCCATGCCGGGCCCGGCACGATCGGTGTCGCCTTCTCCACTCACTGAGAACTCGCGTTGGCGTTTGAGCTAGTCGCTGCGACAAGTCGTTTGAGCTAGTCGCTGCGACAAGGTCGGTCGCGGTGGCGCCGATTACCGTCGCAAACCCGCAGACCGCAAGCCATTGACCGACTCTGCGGGCTGCGTCCCACTAGCGTTTGCCGGCGGACATGCCCCACACCGACCACAGCCCCCCTCCGCTGCCGTCAGCGATGCTCGCCAAGCGCTACCGCCTGGAGCGACGCCTCGCGCAAGGAGGGATGGCGGAGGTGTGGCTGGCCACCGACACCCTGCTGTCGCGCAACGTGGCGGTAAAGCTGCTGAAGCCAAACCTGGCCGCCGATCCTGTGGTGGCAGAACGCTTCCGCCGTGAGGCGATCGCCGTAGCTCGATTGAACCATCCGAACATCGTCGCGGTCTACGACTCGATCGACGAGGGCGGTCGTCAGGC
>JBDSMK010000432.1:0-2887 GCA_039915905.1 Ilumatobacteraceae bacterium | reverse complement strand
ATCTTCCAGAACCTCAGTCCGTTCTCGCTCATCGCCCGCCGTTCTTGTTCGTCGACGAGCTGGTCGCCCTCGTACCCGGAGTCAGCGCCACCGGAACATGGCATCTGACTGGGCAGGAGTGGTTCTTCGCCGGCCACTTTCCAGGTCGTCCAACACTTCCTGGAGTGTTGATGTGCGAGGCGATCGCACAGGTCGGGGCGATCGCCGTACTCACCGATTCGCGCTACACGGGCAAGCTGCCTTTGTTCGGCGGTCTCGACGGAGCGCGGTTCCGTCGTCAGGTCGTTCCGGGTGACACGTTGGAGCTGTCCGTCGAACTGCTTCGGATGTCGTCGAGGGCTGGCAAGGGCACGGGTCGGGCGATGTTGCGAGGCGAAACCGCGTGCGAGTGCGAGCTGATGTTCGTCATCGTCAACCCCGGCTGAGTTGAGAAGTGCGGTGAGCTGGTTGCGCAGTGGGCGGTCTCACCGCTCACCGGGTCGGGCGGTGCGGCCCGGCGGTGAGCTGGTTGCGCAGTGGGCGGTCTCACCGCTCACTGGGTCGGGCGGCGGGCTCCGGCGGTGAGGCTCAGGCAGGAGTGATGATGATGCTGCCGTTGTGGCCGCCGAAGCCAAAGTTGTTCGACATCGTCGGGCCCGGCGTCCACGGACGGGCCTTGCCGAGCACGAGGTCGATGGAGAACGCCGGATCGACGTTGGTGGTACCTGCGGTCGGCGGAATCAGGCGATGCTCGAAAGACAGCAGCACGGCGGCCAGTTCAAGCGCTCCGGCAGCGCCAAGAGCATGCCCGGTGACACCCTTGGTGGACGTCACCGGCACACCGAATTCGCCGAAAACTGCGGTCATCGCAGCCGCTTCGGCGGCGTCGTTGAGCGGTGTCGAAGTGCCGTGGGCGTTGATCTGGGCTATGTCGCCGGGTTTGAGGCCGGCATCGTCCAATGCCAGCTTGATGCACCCGATGGCGCCGACTCCGCCCGGCGACGGGGCAGTGATGTGATGCGCGTCGGCATTGCTGCCGGCTCCGACGATCTCGCCGAGGATCGTCGCGCCGCGCGACAGCGCTGCTTCCCACTCCTCGAGAACGAACACAGCCGAACCTTCGCCAAGCACGAATCCGTCTCGGTTCTCGTCGAAGGGAATGCTGACTCCGGAGGTGCTCAGCGCGGTCATGTTCCCGAAGCTGGCCAGCGCGATCGGGCAGTTGGCGGCCTCCGAGCCACCGGTGACGACCGCATCACAGCGCCCCCAGGCGATCATCCTGGCGGCGTAGCCGATGGCATGGGTGGATGCCGCGCATGCCGTCGTGATGGTTTCGTTGGGGCCCTGCAAGCCATAGCGCATCGATATCGCGGCACCGGCTGCATTGGGCATCATCATCGGCACGAGGAACGGCGAGACACGTCGCTCACCCTTGGTGAGCAGAACCTCGATCTGGTCTTCGACGGATTGCAGCCCACCCACACCGGTGGCAAAGATCGTGCCAAAGCGGTCCGCTGTGGCAGTCGGCCTGCCCGACTGCGCGAACGCCTCAGAGGCGGCGGCCAAGGCAAACTGCTCCACCTTGTCGGCGCGCCGAGCCTCCTTCGGGTTGTCGAAGTATGGCAGCGGATCCCAGTCAGGGATGCTGACGCTACGACCACCAGTGAGCGACGGGCCATTGAGACCCGCCCAGAACTGTTCCCGGCCGATGCCACTCGGGGCAACCACGCCGAAGCCGGTGATGGCGACGCGCCGGCCACGCCCGTCCATCAGAGCTTGCCGACGACCATGTCGTACGCCTGGCCGACGGTTTCGATGCCTTCGAGGTCATCCTCTGGCACCTCCACGCCGAACTCTTCCTCCAGGGCCATCACGAGCTCCACGAGATCGAGGCTGTCGGCGTCGAGATCCTCGCCGAACCGGGCCTCCGGAACCACTTGGTCCTCGGAGACCGAGAGCACCTCCACAGCGCACTTACGAAAGCGGGCAAACAGTTGTTGATCCACGGGCAGGTCTCCTTGTTCGTATGGCACGAGCGATTCGCAGTGAGGATAGTGGGGCGGGCGATACCAACCTAGCGAGCGAGGCTCAATGCCCCATGCCGAGGCCGCCATCTACCGGAATGACCGCACCGGTGATGTAAGCGGCGTCGTCAGAGGCAAGGAACAGGACCACGCCGGCGATCTCCTCAGTGGTGGCCATCCGCCCCAACGGCACGGCGCCGGTGATCTCGGCAATTCGCTTGTCGCCCAGCGCTGCGGTCATGTCTGTCTGCACCGGGCCGGGCGCTACGACGTTGGCGGTGATGCTGCGCGAACCGAGTTCGCGGGCCACGGAACGGGCCAGGCCGACCAGGCCTGCCTTCGACGCGGCATAGTTCGTCTGCCCGGCCGCGCCGAGCAGCCCGACCACGGACGAGACGTACACGATGCGCCCCCGCCGCGCTCGGAGCATCCCTTGCGCGGCCCGCTTGGTGACCCTGTAGGCCGCTGTGAGGTTGGCGTCGATTACCGAAGTGAAGCTGGTCTCGCTCATCCGCAACAGCAGGCCGTCCTTGGTGATCCCGGCGTTGGAGACGAGCACCTCGACCGGGCCGAACTTGTCCTCGACAGCCTGGAATGCGGCCTCGACGGATTCGCTGGAGGTGACGTCGCAGTGCACCGCGAACAGATCGTCGGGTGGGGGCGAGGAGTTGCAGGTGACAGCAACATTGTCTCCTGCAGCGGCGAAGCGGCGGGCGCAGGCCAAGCCGATGCCGCGCGACCCACCTGTGATGAGCACGGTACGCGGCTCCGGGCCAGTCATGCCGGGCCAGTCATGCCGGGCCAGTCATGCCGGGGCTCACCGGATCGGCTCCGCCGCCCCAGCGCAGAACTGCGCTGGCGGCCGTCATTCCGGCGCCGAAGCC
>JBDSMK010000424.1:0-7548 GCA_039915905.1 Ilumatobacteraceae bacterium | reverse complement strand
ACGGTTCGGCGCTCACCCTCGGCCTTGCTCGCAACCGGATCGAAGAGGCTGGCCTGCTGGGTCGCACCAAGTTGATCGTCGTGGCCGATGGTGAACGACGGATGATCGGCCCGTTCGATGTGGAGTTCATACCTGTGACCCACTCGGTGCCGCATGCCCATGCCATTGCGGTGCACACACCGCAGGGTGTCGTGCTGCACAGCGGCGACTTCAAGCTCGATCTCACGCCGGTGGACGGGCGTCGTACCGACATCGGCCGGATCGGCGCGATTGCCGCTACGGAGGGCATCCGGTTGTTGCTTGCCGACTCCACCAACGCGGAGGAGCACGGTCATGCGCCAAGCGAGACGAGTGTCGGCGCAGTGTTACGCCAACTGTTCCATGAGCAGCAGGGGCGGCGGATCATCACAGCCAGCTTTGCCAGTCACCTTCACCGCATCCAACAGATCGCCGATGCCGCGATCGCCTCCGGTCGAGTCGTCGCGACCCTGGGCTTGAGCATGAAGAAGAACGTGCGTCTCGGCCTCGACCTCGGGGTGGTGAGCATCCCGGAGTCCTCGCTCATCGATATCGAGGAGATCGATCGCTACCCACCGGGCAAGGTGTGCGTCATCTCAACCGGTTCGCAGGGCGAGCCGATGTCGGCGCTGGCATTGCTGGCGCGCGGCGAGAACCGATGGGTCAAGGTCGGCGACACCGATACGGTGATCTTGTCGAGCCATGCAATCCCGGGCAACGAGAGCGCGGTCAACCGGGTGATCGACGGACTGCTTCACGCCGGGGTAGAGGTGATCCACTCCGGCGTCGCCGACGTTCATGCCACCGGACACGCTCAGGCCGAGGAGCTGAAGACCTACCTGTCTCTCACTCGACCGCAGTGGTTCGTGCCCATCCACGGCGAGTACCGCCACATGGTCGCAAATGCCAAGCTCGGGTACTTGATGGGTGTTCCTCGAGACCACGTGCTGGTGTGCGAGGACGGCGACGTGTTGGAGCTCGACGACGCTGGGCTGCGCTCTGTTGGCCGAGTGCCGGCCGGCTACCTGTATGTCGACGGCATCGTCGGTGACGTCGGCCAGGGCGTGCTGCGCGATCGCCGGGCGCTCGCCGAGGAGGGCGTGGTAGTGGTCGTCGTCACCGTCGACCTCGTGGCCGGCAAGGTGCTCACCGGCCCGGAGATCATTACCCGTGGCTGGGTCTATGCGCCGGAGGCAGAGGACCTGCTTGACGAGGCCTGCGACACGGTCGCGGACGCGGTGGAGAAGGCGCTCGGCAGCGGAGTGCGCGACGTGGAAGCGTTGGAGCGCGACGTGCGCAAGGCCGCTGGCAAGTTCGTCAGTGAGCGCACCAGGCGGCGCCCGATGATTGTGCCCGTGGTGATGGAGGCCTGAAGGCGTTGTCCGCCGGCGGGGCGTTCACCGGACCGGTGCGGGTGCTGATGACAACCGGATTGGTCGCCATCGCCCTGGTCTCGGCGGGTTGCAGCTCGAGCGCCGCATCGACGACCATCGGCTCAACGCTGGCCTCCGCTGCGTCGGTGGCGAGTCCGCCGAGTTCGAGTCCGCCGGGTTCTACGGTGGCGAGTCCGCCGGGTTCTGCGGTGGCGAGTCCGCCACTGCGCATCGACCTGATCGAGCCGGCGGTGCAAGCGCTGGAAGCGAAGCTCGGCGGGCCGCAGCAGTACTTCGAGATCAACGCCACGGCCAAACTGGTGAACCTGATCATTGCCGCGAACAACGCAACTCTGGCGCAGAACTGGGTGTACCTCGACGGCGCTCTCGCCTCGAAACCTGCCCAAGCGGCTCAGGGGCACACTTTCGCGGCCGCAGCCCTCACCTTCGACACCAGCACCGTGCTCGGACAGGTTGCCGCCGACCTGCCGGGATCTAGCAGAGACCTATTCGTGGTGGAGGGCGCGTCTGGCGGAGCGGTGCGTCTCACCGTGGTCGTCTCGTCCGTCGCCGGCGGGCAGTTGTTGGTGGTCATCGATCAAAACGGCAAGGTGCTGTCGGTCACCCCGAACTGAGCCGCCGGACTGCATTGCGCACGCTGACGCGCGCCCCCTTGGTACCGTGCAACACATGGCTACCTGGGGTCAACCGAACCGACGTTCGAAGCCGGTGACGCGCTCTGGGCGTGGTTCGGCGCCCCCGGCGCGGCGTAGTTCCTCTCGCGTCCCCGCACGTAGTGACGGTCGTCAGTCCACCGACGATGCCACAGAACGGATGCCAGTTTCGCGTCGTGACCATGCCTCGGCGGAGCTGCGCGAGGCCGTCATGGGGCGCGAGGACGAGTTCATCGGCATTGGCTTCATCGCTGTCGGGATCCTCATCGGACTGGCGGTCTACCTCAACCTTGCCGGGCCGCTCGGCCACGGGGTGGAAACCCTCGTTGGCTGGTTCACCGGCATCGGCCGGTTCGCTGTTCCGGTGGCGCTGGTGTGCATCGGTGTTGCTCTGGTGCACAAGGCGCGCAGCGTTCACCGCTTTCGCATCACCGCCGGGTGGACCCTGACGACAGTGGCCGTGCTCGGCCTGCTGCACGTGTTCCGCGGTCCGCCGAAGATCCTCTCCGGCTTCGACGAGCTGGGCAGGGCTGGGGGTTGGATCGGTGCGCTCGTCGGCGAGCCTCTGCGTGGCCTACTTGCCAAGCCAGGCGCGGTGGTGGTGTTGTTGGCGGTGTTGCTCGGTGGCCTGATGCTGATCACCGGAGCCTCTCTGCGCACCCTGTTCCGGCGCGGCACCCGCAACGTCGGCAGCGTCGCCGGGCCGTTGGCGGGCGCCGTCAGTGGAATCCGTCGGGTGTTCTCCCGGATGGCCACGTTGAACAGCGAGAATCGCGGCGACAGCGCCACCGACGTCGCCGCATACCCGCCGCCTCAGGTGTACGACGCTGCCGCCGACGACGACTGGTCCGACAAGACGGCCAAGTCCACTACGAAGCGTGGTGCAAGATCGCTACCACCGCCGGTCGTGGCCATCGGAGCGGCCGAGCAAGCCGAACTCGATCTCGGGCCAGGCGCACAGCGCGGCCAATGGGTGCTGCCGCCGAACAGCTATCTCGCTCGGTCCGGCGCCCAGCAGATCAACAAGGCCGAAGTCGAGGCTCGCGGTACGACGCTGGTCGACGCGCTGAACTCCCACGGGGTAGACGTAAGCCTGCTCGGGCAGACTGTTGGTCCGACCGTCACGCGCTACGAACTGGAACTTGGCAGCGGAGTGAAGGTGGCCAGGGTCACCAGCTTGAACCGTGACATCGCCTACGCGATGGCTGCCACCGACGTCCGCATCCTGGCCCCGATCCCGGGGCGCTCGGCGATCGGTGTCGAGGTTCCCAACCACACTCGCCAGCTCGTCAGCCTCGGCGACATCATGAGCTCGGCCGAGGCAAAGACCGCCGATCACCCCTTGGACGTGGCTATCGGCAAGGACATCGCCGGCCGTTCGGTGTTCCTCAACCTGGCGACGACTCCTCACCTGCTGATTGCCGGCGCGACTGGGGCTGGCAAGTCCAGTGGGATCAACTGCATCATCACGTCGATCCTGATGCGCACGACGCCAGATCAGGTGCGGCTGATCCTGATCGATCCCAAGCAGGTGGAGATGGGCCAGTACAACCGGCTGCCGCACCTGCTCACCCAACCGGTAACCAACCCGAAGAAGGCGGCAAACGCACTCGGATGGGCGGTGAAGGAGATGGAGCGGCGTTACGACCTGCTGTTCGAGGTCGGATTTCGTGACATCTCCGGCTACAACGCGTCCTACGACCGCGGCGAGTTGAAAGCAGAGCCCGACAGCACGGTGGCACTGGAGCGACTCCCGTACATCGTGGTGGTCGTCGACGAGCTCAACGACCTGATGATGGTCGCTGCTCGCGACGTGGAGGAGAGCATCACTCGCATTGCGCAGAAGGCCCGTGCAGTGGGCATCCATCTGATCGTGGCCACTCAGCGGCCGTCGGTGAATGTGATCACCGGTGTGATCAAGGCCAACGTGCCGGCACGTATGGCGTTTGCCGTGTCCTCGCTGACCGACAGCCGGGTGATCCTCGATCAGCCGGGCGCCGAGAAGCTCGTCGGCAAGGGCGACATGCTGCTTCTGCCAGGCAACTCGAACGTCGCCCAGCGAATCCAGGGCTCGTTCGTCAGCGAGGAGGAGGTGCGCAAGGTCGTCGCCTTTTGGCGACGGCAGGCACCCGAAGTCGTCTACGTCACTGGCGTGGAGGGCGACGAGGGTGAGTCCAAGCTCGGCGGTGGCGGCGGCTTCGGAGGCAACGGCGCCGACGACGACGAAGACGAGGTGCTGATGCGCCAGGCGATGGAGTTGGTGGTGCGTAGCCAACTCGGTTCCACCTCGATGCTGCAACGCAAGTTGAAGATCGGGTTCGCCCGAGCCGGGCGAATGATGGACCTTCTCGAACAACGCGGCGTGGTCGGGCCTAGCGAAGGCTCCAATGCGAGGATGGTGATGATGACTGTGGAGGAGTTCGAGTTGCTCCAAGAGCAGTCCTGACCGCGGCCGCCGCCACTGATGGTGGTCGGTGTCGGAGGTGAGATGATTGCCGACATGACTGAGTTCACCGAGATCACCAGCGGATTGCGTTTCCCGGAAGGCCCGATTGCTATGCCCGACGGCTCGGTGATCGTGGTCGAAATGTTCGGACCGCGGATCACGCGGGTTCTGCCCGACGGCACCAAGCAGACCATCGCCGAGATCAAGGGCGGGCCGAACGGTCTCGCCGTCGGACCCGATGGGTCGCTGTACCTGTGCAACAACGGCGGGTGTTTCAATCCGGTCGACATGGACGGGATGCTGTTCCCCGGCGCATTCGATCCCGACAGCTACATAGGTGGGCGGATCCAAAAGGTGGACATCGCCACCGGCACGGTCACCGATCTGTACACCGAGTGTGACGGCCACTCGTTCCGTGCCCCGAACGACATCGTGTTCGACGCGCACGGTGGCTTCTGGTTCACCGATCACGGGATCCGCAACACGGTGACACGCGCCAGCGACATCACCGGCATCTACTACGCCAAGGCTGACGGCAGTTCGGTGACCGAGCAGGCGTTCCCGGTGGACGGCCCGAATGGCATCGGGATGTCTCCCGACGGGTCGAAGGTGTATTGGGCAGAGACGCACACCGGGCGCGTGTTCCAGCGGACCGTAACGTCACCTGGTGTGCTCGCCCCGGCCGGGCCCGTCGACCCGACCGTGGTGTTGTGCGGTCTTTCGGGCTTCCAACTCTTCGATTCGCTGGCTGTGGATGGTGCCGGGAACGTGTGTGTCGCGACGCTGGTGAACGGTGGGATCACCGTGATATCCCCGTCTGGTGAGGTACTCGAGCACGTTGCAACCGGCGACTTCATGACGACCAACATCTGCTTCGGCGACAACGACGGCAGTGGTGAATACCGTGACGCATACATCACGGCCTCCGGCTCTGGCAGGTTGCTGCACATGCGCTGGCCACATCGCGGCCTTCGTCTGAACTATCTGTAGATAGCGTTGCGGCCATATGGGGCAGCGCTTTTACATCGAAACCCTCGGCTGCCCGAAGAACCAGGTAGACAGCGACAAGCTGGTCGGAACGTTGCTGGCCGACGGGATGCAACCCACTTCCGACATCGCTGAAGCCGATCTGGTGGTGGTCAGCACCTGTGCGTTCATCGAGGATGCCCGCAAGGAGTCGATCGACACCATCCTGGCGCTCGACGAGCGTCGAAAGCACGGCGCCCGCCTGGTTGTCACAGGCTGCATGGCCGAACGCTATGGCGCAGAGCTGGCCGAGGCGCTCCCGGAAATTGATCAGGTGGCCGGCTTCGGGGTGCCGCTCACGTCCGGTTCAGCTGACGCCGGCAAGCCTGGAAGAAAGCTGATCCCGGTCGGATCGGCGCCATTGCCGAGCCTCGATCTGCTCAACCTGCCACGTCCGAAGTCGACCAGCCCATGGGCCTACGTGAAGATCGCCGAGGGCTGCGACCGCAGCTGCGGATTCTGCGCGATCCCCAGCTTCCGCGGGCCACAGCGCAGCCGCACGGTGGAGAGCATCCTCGACGAGGTCCGCCAATTGGACGCCCGTGAGATCGTGCTGGTCGCACAGGACCTGGCCTCCTTCGGGCGCGACGTCGCCAGCGGAGGCGAACTCATAACCACGGATCCATCGCGCCGACGAAGCCAGCCGATCGTCGATCTCGTGGCCCAAGTCAGCAAGCTGGCCGCCTGGACTCGGCTGCTGTACCTCTACCCGAGCGACCTCACCGACGACCTCGTCGATGCGATCTGCTCCACCGGAGTGCCCTACTTCGATCTTTCACTGCAGCACGTCAGCAAGCCCCTGCTGCGCCGGATGCGGCGTTGGGGCGATGGGCCACGGTTCCTTCGGCGAATCACCGAGATCCGCTTGCGTGAGCCTTCGGCCGCGTTCCGCAGCAACTTCATCGTCGGCTATCCCGGCGAGACGGAAGCCGATCACGATCAGCTGCTCGCGTTCGTCGAGCAGGCCGAGCTTGATTGGTGCGGGTTCTTCGCGTACAGCGCGGAAGAAGGAACCAGAGCAATCGGTCTCGACGGCGTCGTGGCGAAGTCGCTGATGCATGCCAGGCTGGCCGAACTGCGTGAACTACAAGACGAGATCACGGCCCGCCGCCGGGACGCGCTGATCGGGGCGGAGTTGCGTGTGCTGGTGGATGAGCCCGGCATAGCACGCAGCACACGTGAGGCACCGGAGATCGACGGCATCATCGAGGTTCCCGCCGACCTTGCCGTAGGCCAGTTCCACGACGTAAGCGTGGTTGATGCGATGGGTCCCGACCTGGTCGCGGAGCGGACCGCTGCCGGAGTCCGCTGATGCCGGTAGACCCCAATGCCCTGGCCACCTGGGCCAATGCGCTGACAACGCTGCGGCTCCTGCTCTCGCCGTTGATGATCTGGTTGATTCCTGACGGTGGTGCCGGCAGCTGGGTTGCGTTCGGGCTGTGGTTCGTGTTGTGCAGCACCGATGCGGTCGACGGGCGCCTGGCGCGCAAGCATGGAACGACCAAGTCGGGGGCGTTCCTCGACCCACTGGCAGACAAGGTGCTGGTGCTGGGCGCAATGTTCGCGCTGGTCTCGGTCGACGTGTTCTGGATCGTGCCGGTGGCGATCATCGCGGCACGAGAGGTAGGCATCAGCATCTACCGCATCTTCGTCGGAGCCAAGGGTGTCAGCGTGCCGGCCAGTCGCCTCGGCAAGTACAAGACCCTCGTCCAGCAGCTCTCCGTCGGGTTTGCCGTCGCCCCGCTGACATCGCAGCGGGTCACCTGGCTTTGGCTGTGGCTGCTGTGGTTCGCTGTCGGACTCACGGTGATCAGCGGGTTGCAGTACCTGGTGCAGTCGCGCCGCGCCGAGTCCGGCGAGCCGGTCGCCGGCGCACGGGCGCTGGGCTGAGCGATGCGATGCGATGTGGTGGCGGTTGGCACGGAGCTGCTACTCGGTCAGATCGTGGACACCAACAGCGCCTGGATCGGGGAGCAGCTGGCGGCCTGTGGCGTCGACTCGTTGTTGCAGG
>JBDSMK010000414.1:0-3102 GCA_039915905.1 Ilumatobacteraceae bacterium | reverse complement strand
CCGGTTCGGTTCGGGCTGGGATCACCGGTGATCGGTGATTTGGACGACGGGTTGGGCCGGACTGGTTCTTTCAGTCGTCCGGTTCGGTTGGGGCTGGGGTGATCGGTGATTTGGACGACGGGTTGGGCCGGATTGGTGCGCCCGGTCGTCTAGTTCGGTTGGGGCCGCCGGCGGAGACGGCATGGAAGACGGCCGGTGGAAGCCGTGTCGGGAGGCGAGGGATGGGTCAGAAGTTGGGGCGGCGCTTGTCGCGAAGGGCGGCAACGCCCTCTCGGTACTCGGCGGTGGCCATCGCTTCACCGAGGAGCCTGGTCGATTGCCTGATCGAGGCGGCTGGCCCGTTGATCGTGGAGTCGCTGGCGAGCTGGCGCTTGGTCATCGCCACCGCAGCCGGCCCGCAGTTGGCTGCCAGGTTGTATGCATACTCGCGGGCACGGCCAAGGGTGGTGGCACTGTCGGCGAGGACCTCGTTCCAGAGCCCCCAGTCCCGAGTCTCCGCACCCGTAAAGACGCGGCCAGACAGCAGTAGGTCCGATGCGCGGGTTAGCCCGACGAGTCGAGGAAGGACCCAGCTCATGCCGAACTCGGCCGGCAGCCCGAGCTTCGGCGCGGCAGTCGTCAGCTTTGCTCCGGCGGCCACGAAACGCAGGTCGGCGAAGAGCGCAACGGCCAAGCCGACCCCGGCCGCTGCACCGTTGACGGCGGCGATGACGGGCACGCGCATCGCAAACTGGAACGCGAAGTCGGCATCGAGTTCGGCGGCTACATCGATCACCGGCGGTCGCTGCTCGGCGGGCAGGCCGTCGTCGTACGCTCCGCGGCTGGCATGCCCGGCCAGCGCGTCGCTGTCGCCTCCGACGCAGAAAGCCCCAGCGGTGCCGGTCACGACTACTGCACGGATGGCTACGTCGCGTTCCACCTCGCCCATCAGCCAGCGGTATTCGGCGTGCATCCTGCCTGTCCAGGCGTTGTGCCGATGCGGCCGGTGCAGCCAGATGGTGGCCACTGGACCGTCCACTTCGAATCGCGTGGCTTTCAGTTCCATCGCGTCAGTAGACCAGGTGTGTCGCCGCGCGCCGCAGCCGCTCGAGTTGAACGAGCGGTCGCGTCGAACCGGACCGAGCCGCTCCGCAGCCGCGCTTCGGCCGCGCTTCGGCCGCGCTTCGGCCGCTGTTCAGCCGCGACGGAGCGCCGCAAGCACGTCGGCGGCATACTCCTGGCGGCACACGAGGAAATCTGGGAGCCATGTGTCGCGGCGGTTGTAGACCATCGGTGAACCGTCGATGCGGCTGACGTGCAGACCGGCTGCAGCGGCCACTGCGGCAGGCGCTGCCGAGTCCCACTGGTACATCCCGCCATCGTGGACGTAGATGTCGGCCTCGCCGATGACGACGGCCATCGCCTTTGCGCCGGCTGAACCGAGCCGCACCGCGTCTGCGCCCAACGCGTTGGCCACTACTACTGCGGAGTACGGGTTACGAGTACGTGAAGTGACCAGCCGCGGCCTCGCGCGTTCGATCGGCGGGAGCAGCGGTGCCGGTTCGGTGGCGAACACCAGCCCGAGCATCGGCAGGCTGACGGCGGCTGCTACCAGATCGCCGCGCTCCCACAGCGCGATATGCACCGCCCAGTCGGACCGTCCAGGTTCGCCGTACTCGTTGGTACCGTCCAGCGGGTCGACGATCCACACGCGCTCGGCTGTATATCGGCGGCGGTCGTCGTCGCCCTCCTCGGAGAGCACGACGTCGTCGGGCCGGGCAGCGGCGAATTCGCCGAGCAGGAATTGGTGGCTGGTGATGTCGCCAGTGTCCATGATCTGCCACGGGTAGGCGCCTTGACGTTCGAGGTCGTCGCGCACCTTCACCAGAAGTTGCCCGGCTTCCACCGCCAGCCTGGTGGCCAAGGCGGCGTCGGAGTCGGGGTCGGGGACGATCTGCGGCCGAGCATCCGCGGTCGAACTCATCGGTGACCGAGGCGCAGTGCCTCGCGCACCAGAGCACGCACACCCGATTCGTCCGCGCCCTCAGCCACCAGAGTGTCGATCTGTTGCTCCAGGCGCTCGGCGTCGGCGTCGGCGAACACCTCGATGCGTTCGCTGGTGGCCACTGCACTGATCGCGATCAGCACGACGGCAGCCGCGGTGGTGCAGCCGCCGATGGCCAACACCAGACCGTTGTTGTTGTTGACCACGGAGGTGACGATGATCCCGGCGATGCCGGCAACGAACACCGCCACGCAGCCGCGAGTGATCCAACTGTTCGCCATGAGTCGATTCTGCCTGACTGAGACCGGTGTGAGGTGATCCGGCTGGAGTATCAGCGGGACAACGGCTTGTACTTCAGCCGATGCGGCTGATCCGCTCCGACGCCGAGCTCCTTGTGTCGCCAGGTCTCGTACTCGCTGAAGTTGCCTTCGAACCAGCGCACCTGGCTGTCGCCTTCGAAGGCCAGTACGTGAGTCGCCAGTCGGTCGAGGAACCAACGATCGTGGCTGATCACCACGGCGCAGCCGGGAAAGTTCTCCAGAGCGGTCTCCAGCGCTCTCAGCGTGTCTACGTCGAGGTCGTTGGTGGGCTCGTCGAGCAGCAGCACATTGCCACCGTTTTTCAGCACCTTGGCGAGGTGCACGCGGTTGCGCTCGCCACCGGAAAGGTCACCCACACACTTCTGCTGATCGCTGCCCTTGAAGTTGAAGCTCGCGCAATATGCCCTGCCGTGGATCTCGCGGTTACCGACCTTCATGTGCTCGATGCCGTCGGTGATCTCCTCGAACACTGTCTTGTCCGGGTCGAGCGCATCGCGCGACTGGTCGACGTAGGCCAGTTGAACGGTCTCGCCGACGGTGACAGTGCCAGAGTCGGCCGGCTCCTGTCCGGTGAGCATCTTGAAAAGGGTGGTCTTGCCGGCACCGTTGGCGCCGATGATCCCGACTATGCCGGCCTTCGGTAAGGAGAACGACAGGTCCTCCACCAGCAGTCGATCGCCAAAGCCCTTGCGCAGGTTGGTGACCTCGATGACGGTGTCTCCGAGTCGCTTGCCGACAGGAATCGCGATCTCCATCTTGTCCGGTCCACGTTCGGCTGCCTCTGCCTCGGACTGCAAC
>JBDSMK010000382.1:0-4969 GCA_039915905.1 Ilumatobacteraceae bacterium | reverse complement strand
CGCCGGTCACTGCCGCGGTGGTCCGCCCTATTGCGTCGAGTGATGCAGGAACGAACGAGTCGCCTGCCGCCCAGCCGGTGGCATTGTTGACCAAGATCTCGACCGGTCCGAATTCGGACTCGGCGCGATCGAACAGCGCCGCCGCGCCGCCGTCGACCAGGTCGCACTCCACGGCGACGGCGCGGCCACCTGAACGGTTGATCGAGTCGACGATGGTGGCCGGATCGGTCATCCGCTGCGCGTTGTAGCTAACCGGTGTACCCGAGTCCGTGGCGACCTCGACGCGCAGGTAGGTCAGGAGTACAGCAGCGCCGTCGGCGGCCAGTCGGCGGGCAGTTGCAGCGCCTATTCCGTGGTTCGCCCCGGTGACGAGCGCCACCCGTCCCGCAAGAGGTTGCACGAAGCTACTCGTAGCTGCGGAAGATCACCTCGGCAACGCAGCTCGGCTTCTTCGCTCCCTCTGTTTCGAAGGAGAACTCGAACGTTTGCTGCACACCTCCGGCGATGTCGTCGACAGCGATCAGCTTGACGCCGAGGCGCAGGTTGGCGCCGACCGGCACTGGTGACATGAATCGCACCTTGTTGCAGCCGTAGTTCACGCCCATCTTGAACCCGGTCGTCTGCACCACCTGCGGCATCAACACCGGGCCCAGCGACAGCGTGAGGTAGCCGTGGGCGATCGGCCCACCGAAAGGGCTCTCTTTCTTGGCTCGCTCGGCGTCGATGTGGATCCACTGGCGGTCGCCGGTGGCGTCAGCGAACTGGTTGACCCGCTCCTGGGTGATCTGCATCCAGTCGCTGTAACCAAGGTGCTCGCCGACTAGCTCGCGCAGGCCTGCTGCGCCGTTGATGATTCGTGCTGCCATCGGTGCAGCTTGGCACAGCCCTATGCAACACGTCGTCCCCGGTCAGCACTGACGGGCGCGTTCCGCCAACGGGGGGTTGTGGTCCGGGTGACTTGTGGCACTTCCAACCTGCTACGAAAGGGGTCATGGCCGACTTTCTCTCCACCTATGCCCGAACGCAGCCCGACAAGCCTGCGTTGATCGACGATCGCGCCGACGGCACAGTCACGACGATGTCCTATGCCGAGCTCGACGAGCAATCCAATCGTCTGGCAAACATGCTGCTGGCGCTCGGCGCTCGCCCGGGGGAGTCCACGGTGGTGTGGTGTGGATTGAACTCGCCAGGGTTAGTGCTGATGATCAATGCGGCACGCAAGCTCGGGATCACGGCGGTACCGCTCAACTACCGCCTCAGCGACGAAGAAGCGACCTACGTAACCGATCACTGTGACGCGACATTCGTCTACGTCGATGTCGAGTTTGCGCCGATGTTCGACAGGATCCGCGCCAATTTGCCGAAGGTCGATCACTACCTCGTGTTCGCAACCGGCGAATCGGTACTACCGGCGGGGATGACCGACGTCGATGCTCAACTCGGTGAGGTTTCTGCCGCTGAACCTGAGGTACCGGCCGAGGTCGAACCGGGTGCGACGATGATCTACACCAGTGGGACCACCGGCAAGCCGAAGGGGGCCTATCGCCGCGGTACGCCCGCCAGCGCCTCAGCCGGCGAGCTGCTGATGAAGATCGGCTACCAGCCCACCGACATCTACATCCCTACCGGGCCGCTGTATCACTCCGGTCCGTTGGGCTTCATGGGTATCGCCTACGCACTCGGACAGACTGTCGTGCTGCAACGCAAGTTTGCCGCCGAGGACTGGCTGCGCTTGGTGGGCACCTACAAGGTGACCTCGACGTTCAGCGCTCCCACGCCGATTCGGATGATCTGCAACCTTCCTGACGAGGTGAAGGCGACGTACGACGTCTCGTCGATCAAGCGAATGATCGCAAATGCCGCGCCGTGGAGCTTCGCGCTGAAGCAGATGTACCTGGCCTACTTCCCGGCGGACTCGCTGTACGAGGTGTACGGCAGCACCGAGCTCGGCGTGAACACGTTGCTGGAGCCGCAGGATCAGCTGCGCAAGCCCGGCTCGTGCGGCCTGCCGGCGCCTGGGGTGGAGATCAAGCTGTTCGACGATGACGGCGATGAGGTCACCGGCGTCGGTCCGGAGCACACAGGCGAGTTGTTCGTGCGCAGCGCCAGCGTGTTCAGCGACTACTACAAGCAGCACGACAAGTTCGAGGCCGATAACCGCAATGGGTACCAGACCGTCGGCGACATCGCCTACCGCGACGACGAGGGTTACATCTTCGTCTGTGACCGGAAGAAGGACATGATCATCTCCGGAGGGATGAACATCTACCCAGCTGAGATCGAGGCAGCGTTGGAAGCCCACGTTGATGTCCTCGAAGCCGCAGTGTTCGGGATTCCCAGTGAGGAGTGGGGCGAGACGGTGCATGCAGTTGTTGTCCGCCGCGAGGGCGGCACGGTGGACGAGGCCGGCATCCAAGCTCACGTGCGTGCCCACCTGGCGAACTACAAGATCCCACGCAGCGTCAGCTGGAGCCCGGAGTTGCCCAAGACTGGCTCCGGCAAGATCCTCAAGCGTGACCTGCGTGCGCCGTTCTGGGAGGGCCGGTCCAGCAAGGTCTGACAGGCGACGCGAAGAGGGAGCCGCCGAACGGCGGCTCCCTCTTGCATTTCTAGGTATCTCTCGCCTGGTCAGCTACCGGCGAGAGCCTTCACGACGGTGGCGTATGTGCCGAGCTGGCCTTCGAGGTTGATCAGGTCACCGGAATGGACGAAGGTGCCGAACTGCTTCGGGTCGGTCACCTTGTACTGCACCATTTGGCCGCCCTCGGTGAGGTAGGCATCCTTCAGACCGTTTGTCTTGGAGGTCAGCCCGTTTACCAGCCACGGGTTGGTCTCCTGGACGTCGCGGGCAGCGAGGATGATGTTGCCACGGTCCAAGCCGCCTTCGTACGTCGCCGCATTCTTCAGGATGTCGACCATGTACCAGGCGAAGATCCAGCCGGTGGCGTACGTCGTCTGCTTGGGGTCGAGGCCCTGGGCCGTCATCGTGTCGTGGAACTGCTTGACGATCGGATCATTGGCGTTTGCCGGATCGTTGGGGTCCTTGTAGTTCTGGACGAGGAACGTGTCCTTACCGGTCAGGCCCTGATCGATCAGTGGCTTGAAGAACTGGGTAAGCGAAGCACACGTGCCCGACATGATGACGATCGGGTGCCAGCTGGTGTTCTTCTCGATCTCCGACATCGCCTGGGTGCAGAACACGCCAGAGGTCTCGATCAGCACCACGTCGGCTTTCGAAGCTGCCATAGTTGTGAACTGGTTCGTCAGGTTCGGAGCGGTTGGCTCGTGCAGCTCGCTGTCGACGACCTTCAAGTCCGAGCCCTTGATCGCGTTCTTGAATCCTGCGGCGTAGCTCTTGCCGAAGTCGTTGTTGAACGTGACCTCGGCAACCGTCTTGGCTTCCGGATGTTCCTTCAACAGCCACTTGGCCCACAAGGCGGCCTCGGTGAAGTAGTCGAGCTGCATGCCCGTGGTCCACGGGTGGTGCTCGACGTCGCCCCACTGTGCTGCGCCGGTGGCGTTGAGCAACTGGGGCATGCACTCGTCGTTGGTCTTGTCCCAGATCGCCAGGTTGTTGGCCGTACCGAGGACCACCGCGAGTGACGCGTACTTGTTGGAGCCGAGCGCCTCATCGACGTTCGTCTTGGTCTTGTCAGGCGCGTATCCGTCGTCCTTGGCCTCGAGCACGATCTTTCGACCGCCGATTCCGCCAGCATCGTTGATCACCTTGAAGTATGCATTGGCACCCTGGGTGAGCAACCCGAAACCGGCGAACGGCCCCGAGGTGGGCAGGCTGGCGAACAGGTCGATCTCCGTGTCGGAGATGCCCTGCTTCGGGTTCCAGTCGGACGGGCACTTCTTGGGATCGATCGAGAAACCTCCCGATCCCTTGTAGACCCCATCGATCAGACCCATCTTGGTCGTCGACGTACCGGTGGTCTCCGATCCACCGGTGGTGGTGCTGGAGCCGTTACCGGCTGCGGTGCTCGACGGGCCGCCGGCGGCAGTAGTTGTTGCTGCACCGCCTGCGGTTGTTGCTGCACCGCCTGCGGTTGTCGGCGTAGCTGATTTGCTACTACTGCCGCAAGCGGCGAGGACGAATGCGGTGGTGATGCCGGCGGCGACCACCTTTGTCCATCGTGTTCTGTTCATTGACTTCCCCCTTGTGTTGCTGTTGCTGATGTGGAAATGGAGATCTGTTCACCGGCGGTAACCCGCTCGGCTTCTGAGCCGGTGGAGTTGTCGGGCCAAACTGATGCCGGACGATTGCGCAACCACGCCGGGTTCGGGGTCACAGTTATCACCTTGGCGCGTAGTCGGCGAACACCGTCGACGATGCCGCCCGGTAGGGCGAACACGGCGATCAGCAAGAGGACGCCGAAGAAGACTCCCGCTATCGAGCCGGCACCCTGGCGGCCCTTGAGCCAGTCGAACAGCGGCTTGGTGGCCTGCTTGATGCCGAGCGGCATGCCGCTCTGGTCGTTGGTCCACGCTGACATGAAGTAAGGCACGAAGACGTAGACGAGTGCGCCGGGCACGGCTCCGGAGATCGTGCCGGCGCCGCCGATCACCAGGCCGACAACCAGGAATATGGCCAGCGTGAGACCGAACTGGATGTCCGACGCGAACGGCCGGTTGATCATCAGCATCGACCCCGCAACACCGCCGAAGGATGCGCTGATGCCGAACGTCAACGCCTTGTACAACGGCAGGTTGACACCGCTGACTGCGGCGCTGGTCTCGTTGTCGCGAACGGCGATGAGGGCGCGTCCTGGGCGGCTCCTGATGAAGTTGCGAGCCAAGATGAACAGCACAACCGTCATCAGCAGCAAGATGCAGTAAGTCCACAGCGGCCCGGCCAGGCGGCCCGCGTTGCTGAACGGCATCCATGAGGGCGGCACCATTTCGGCTTCACCGCGCGGCGGCTTCTTGCCGTTCGGGCCCCCGGTCAACGAGTCGTACTTGAGGA
>JBDSMK010000306.1:0-3902 GCA_039915905.1 Ilumatobacteraceae bacterium | reverse complement strand
GCAGCCTCGGTCGTTGTGCGGATGAAGGCTGACCAGTACCGAGTCGCGGTGGCGGATGGTGCGCCCGAACCACTCGATCACGTCGGCGTAGACGTTGGGCGTATAGCACTCCACGGTCGCCGGCAGGTTGAGGATCAACGGCGATTCCGGCGTTGGCTCGATCACGTCCATCACCGCTTCGCAGATCTCGATGGCAAACTCGGGCTCGGTGAGCGTGAAGCTCTCCGGCGAGTACTCGTAGCGCACGGCGG
Organism: Ilumatobacteraceae bacterium; assembly: GCA_039915905.1. Taxonomy (GTDB): domain Bacteria; phylum Actinomycetota; class Acidimicrobiia; order Acidimicrobiales; family Ilumatobacteraceae; genus JAODBQ01. Next base: position 3,651 of record JBDSMK010000306.1, on the reverse strand, counting down.
TCCCCGGAACTGTCTGCTCCAGTTTGCGGCACAGCCGCGCCGCGTTCACTGCGATGTCCACGATGCCAGGCTTGTCAAGGCCGAACACCACATTGCGTTGCAGCGGGTTGGTTGAGTTGTAGAAGTGCATGATCACCCGGGGTGCGCCCTGGATGCATTCGTAGGTCCGTTCGATCAGTTCCTGGCGACACTGCACCAGTACCTGAATCGTCACATCGTCAGGAATCAGGTCCTCGACGATCAGCTGGCGGATGAAGTCGTAGTCCGGCTGGCTGGCTGCTGGGAAACCGACCTCGATCTCCTTGAAGCCCATCTTTACGACAGTCTCGAACATCCGCATCTTGCGTTCCGGGTCCATCGGGTCGATCAGCGCCTGGTTGCCGTCTCGCAGATCGACGCTGCACCACAGCGGCGCCTTGTCGATTGTGCGATCCGGCCAGGTGCGGTCACGGAGCACGATCGGGCGAAATGGCTTGTACTTCTGGAACGGCATCTTCATGACGGGGGCTGGCTGGTGGGACATCTTGTTCTCGGTTCTGGTTCTGGTTCTGGTTCTGTATTGCGGCGTCTGTGCGGCGGCGTCGGCAGGTCTGCGCGTCACCGGAAAAATGAAGAACCCCCCGGCCGGGAGGCGGGGGGTGCGGGCAAGCGCGAGATCTGCGGCGCTTGCCCTACATAAGAAGCAGGAGGCCGGTCGTGCAGATCATCGTCAAGCATTGTGCCTCTGACTGCGGCGATTGTCAACTTGCCCTGTGGCATCTGTCAGGTCGCCCACTGTGATGCGTGGCGCGACTAGAAACGTCGGATGCGAGTTCGTCGTCGTCGTCGCCCTTCTCCGTCCAGCACGGGTCAGCAGCAGGCTGCCGCCGACGGGCCCACGGATGAACACGTTGGGCGGCGCCCCGGCATCCTCGATTCGTACGTCCACGAGGCCCCATCGGCCCAGTTGGCCGTTGACGTCTTCTCGGGTGAGTGGTCCTCGTCGTTGCCCCCGGAGGTGGGTGCTACAGCGGGGGCGATTGCGTTGTGGAACGATTCCCGAATCGACTGGATCGTCGAGCAGGCCGGCGGGGTGGAGGGCAAGGCAGTGCTCGAGCTCGGCCCGTTGGAGGCCTGCCACAGCTACATGCTCGAGCGGGCCGGGGCAGACGTGACGGCAATCGAGGGCAACAGTCGCGCCTACCTGAAGTGCCTGATCGTCAAGGAACTGGTGCCGTTGCGGCGGGCGCGGTTCTTGCTCGGTGACTTCCTGGCGCATCTCGAGGCCACTGCCGACAAGTACGACCTGGTGGTGGCAAGCGGCGTGCTCTATCACGCCCCGGACCCGTTGCGGCTGTTGCGTGCGATCGGCCGTGTGGCAGATTCCGTGGGGATCTGGACGCACTACTTCGACGAGCAGATGTATGCGCACAACGATGGCTTTCATCGAGTTTTCGGTGAGCCGTTCAAGCAGCCGTTCGACGGCGGCGAGGTGACGTTGCACCGGCGCCATTACCTCGAGTCCTTGGAGTTCCAAGGTTTCTGCGGCGGCGCCGAGGAATCGGCAGTGTGGATGCAACTCGACGACATCGTTGCGGTACTGCGGTCACTGGGGTTCGTCGACATCCAGATCGGCAACAACGACATGTTGCACCCGCACGGACCGTGCGTGCTGCTTTACGCCAGTCGCTAGGTGAGTGGTGGGTAGCTAGTCGGCGAACTGGGCGAGCAGTGCGGCCAACTCGACGTCGAGCGACTCTGCCTCCGCTGCGGCGTAGAGGCTCTGCCAGTCATAGGCGATGCCTTTGAGGCCGGTACCAGTCGAGCCGTCAAACGCTCCGTTGACGGAGTTGTCGGCGGCAAACTTGTTCGTTGCGAACTGGTGCATCGCGGACCTTCCTTCGTTTGACGAGGAAACGCTAATCAGGTCACCGATCGTCTGCTACTGCCTGATCAGTCAAACAGAGGCGCTGATCAGTCGGTCAGCGATTGGCGCTCCGTGAGTCAGTTGACCAGTCGTTGGCGGTCGGCCCAATAAGGCTCGCGCAGCTTGAACTTCTGCAGCTTCCCGGTGGCAGTGCGTGCCAGTGACTCGCGCAGCTCCACCTTCTTGGGGCACTTGTAGCCGGCCAACCGGGTGCGCGTGTGAGCGATTATCTCGGCCGTCGTAAGTGTCGAGCCGGGTTTCAGCACCACTAGCGCAGTGACCAGTTCGCCCCAGCGGTCGTCGGGGATGCCGATGACCGCAACCTCGGCGACGTCCGGATGGCTGAACACAGCGTCTTCCACCTCGATTGAACTGACGTTCTCGCCTCCGCTGATGATCATGTCCTTCTTGCGATCGCTGATCGTCACGAAACCCTCGGCGTCGATGAACCCACCGTCGCCGGTGTGAAACCAGTCCGGCCCATCGGGGTCGTCGGCTGCCGGGTGGATGGCCTCGGCGGTGGCTTCCGGCTGTGCCCAGTAGCCATCCATGATGTGGTTGCCGCGTGCCAGCACCTCGCCGTCGGGCGAGATGCTCATCTCGATGCCGATGCTCGGCCCGCCGGCCCTGCTCAACTTGCCGGCCCGTTCGCTGCTGGGCAGCTCGTCGTGTTCGGCGCGGGCGCAGTTTATGGTCAGCAGTGGTGCGGTCTCGGTGAGGCCATAGATCTGGATGAACTCCCATCCCAGCTCCTGCTCGATCCGTTCGATGGTCTTGGTCGGCGGCGGTGCCCCGGCCAGCACGATGCGGGTGCGGTCGCGTCCGGGGATCGGGCCGTCCCACTTAGCGGCTGCGTCGAGGATCGCGTTGGCCACAGCCGGTGCGGCACACATCACCGTCACGCCGTGACGCTGCACTCGGCTGAGGATCTCGGTGCCGTCGATCTTGCGTTGGATGATGTGCTGACCGCCGATCCCTGTGATCGCATAAAGCACTCCCCAGCCGTTGCAATGGAACTGCGGCAGCGTGTGGAGGTAAACGTCGCGGTCGGTGAGGCCGATGTGCCAACCGAACGTGGTGGCGTTGAGCCAGATGTTGCGGTGGGTGAGTTGCACGCCCTTCGGCCTGGCAGTCGTGCCACTGGTGTAGTTGATCGTCGCGGTGGCGTCCTCGTCGGCGATCCACGGCATTGGCGGGGCGTGGTCCAATGGCGCATCAGTGTCCGCCCCGATCACGAAGCGATGTTCGCATGACACGTCACGCAGCGATTCGTCCAGTTCAGGATCGACCATCAGCACCCTCACGCCGCTGTGGCCGACGATGTAGCGCACTTCTTCGGCTGCGAGCCGAAAATTGATCGGCACCAGGATTCGTCCGGAGCCGCTGACGCCGAACAGCGCGGTGAGCAGGCGGGCTGAGTTGTGGCTGACAACGCCCACCCGTTCGCCGACGCCGATGCCGAGCTCGTCTAGCGCAGCGGCCTGGGCACGGGCCCGGCGGGCCATCTCGGCATAGGTCATCGAACCCCACGAGGACGCCGGCTGATCTGGCTCGTCGATCACCCCGATCCGGTCTGGGTACAACTGCTCGGCACGGCGGAGGAAGTCATTGACAGTGAGCGCAACCTTCATGGTCCCATTGTTGCGCACCGCCCCCGTCTCCCGACGCAGCCCGCCGCCCCGCCCCCGCCGGCCTCCCCGCCCCTGGGGGAGGTGAGCGGTGAGACCGTGTGCTGCGCAGGAAGC
>JBDSMK010000288.1:0-8238 GCA_039915905.1 Ilumatobacteraceae bacterium | reverse complement strand
GGTGGCCGACCAGTTCGAGCCGGGACCCGGCGACGGGCTCGGCTGGCACCCGACGAGTACCTGGATCGCCACCTACGACGGCAATTCGTTGATGCGACTGGACTTCCGTCCCGCTCCGAACTCAGGTGTCTCGCCGATCTACGGGTACGCCGTCGCCGGCGACGCGCAGTTCAGCTACATGTTCGCCAACACCTTCGAGCAGAACCTCGACCGTGAGGGTGGGTTCGGAAACGGCCCGCATTCAGCGACGAAGATGTTCCTGGCGCGTGTGCCTCGCGGCGCGTTCAACCAAGCCCCCGAGTACCGCACTGCCGACGGCTGGAGCCCGGATCCTTCACTGGCACAGCCGATATCTCAGCGCTACTGGGTGGAGAATCCGATGCAGCCGCGCTACATCAACGGCACATGGGTGGCGGTGACGAAGGTCGATGGGTACTGGGGTGAGCAGCTGTCGGTGGACGTGGCCAACAACCCGTGGGGGCCGTGGACCACCACCGAGGTGCGCACGCTGGCCGGCGGCGGGGGCAACGCATTGATGAACACCTACCACGCAGTGATGATGCCTTGGCTCGACGGCAACGGTCGACTGGTGATCAGCGTTTCGCAGAACGCGCGCAACATGCTTCGCGACGCCTGGCCCCACCCGGAGCGCTACCGGCCGATGTTCACCACCGCCGCTGTGGTGACGCCGCCTCCCGATCCGGCAACCACGACATCGACTACGGCGGACACCTCCACGACAGAAACTCCCACCACAGAGACGCCCACCACAGAGTCGCCCACCACAGGGTCGCCGACGACGATCGAAGACACTTCCACTACAACCACGATCCCCACGTCGACTTCTACCACTTCTCCTTCGACGACCTCGACGACTTCGACGACCTCGACGACTACTACGACTTCTACGACTACGAGCAGCCTGTTGACAACGACATCGAGCACCAGCACAACGACCGATGCCGCGCCGAGCACCAGCCCCTGACCGCTCGATCGCAGGTCGCCCACACCTGGGCGTTCGCTCGGTGACATGCTGAGGAGATGAGCCCGCCAGCACCAGACCGTCGCGACGAATGGTCCGTCGCCATCGTGCTTGCCGACGGCGACACGGCCTACATCCGCCCGATCACCGTGGCTGACGCACCACTGTTGCTGGCGTTCCATGAGGCACAGCCGAGAGAGGACCTGTACCTCCGGTTCTTCTCGGCCAAGCCCACGCTTTCCGAAAAGGAGTTGCGCCACTTCACCGACATCGATTTCCACGACCGGGTCGCCCTGGTGATGGAGTACCGCGGCGAGTTCATTGCCTGGGCCAGCTACGAGCGCTGGCCGGGGCGTGCCGACGCCGACGTGGCGTTCATGGTCGATCGGCTCCACCGCGGCCGTGGCATCGCCACGTTGTTGCTCGAGCACCTCGCCGCCATCGCCCGATCCAACGGAATCGCGCGGTTCACCGCCGAGGTGCTTTACGAGAACAAGGCGATGACGCGGGTCTTCGTCCGCGCCGGGTGGCCGGTGAAGCGGCGCTTCGACAGCGGTGTCACCGAGCTCGAGTTCTCGCTCACCGACACCGAACAGTTCATCGATTCGGTGGAGCAACGCGAGCATCGTGCCGACAGCTCCTCCGTTGCCAGGCTGCTGTTGCCGCGCACGGTCGCGGTGATCGGCGCATCAGACCGAAAGGGCACCGCCGGCCACGAGTTGTGGCACAACGTGTCACAGTCGTTCGAAGGCCCGGTGTACCCGGTGAACTCGCGTCGCGCAACCGTCGGCGGTCGCAAGGCGTATGCGTCGGTGGGCGACATCGACGACGACATCTGGTTGGCGGTCATCGCTGTTCCGGCGTCGGCTCTGAAGGCGACAATCGAATCGTGCATCGCCAAGCGTGTTCGCGGGGCGGTGGTGATCACCGCCGTCGACAGCCACCGACCGGACAGCCACGGACAGGATGACTCGGCAGTCGATGTCGACGCGCTGGTAGCGCACGCCCGTCGTAACGGACTGCGGATCATCGGCCCAGCAAGCATGGGCGTCGCCTCACCGAACGCCACCAGGCCTCTGCAGGCTGCGCTGGCCCCCGTGCTCCTGCCGCACGGCGCAGTGGCCATATCGATGCAGTCCGGGTCGCTCGGGGCATCACTTCTACAGCTTGCTGGGCGGCTCTCGATGGGCCTCTCGTGGTTCGTCTCGTTAGGTGACAAGAGCGATGTCTCCGGCAACGACCTCCTTCAGTTCTGGGAGGATGATGAACACACCCGCGTCATCGCGATGTACACGGAGTCGTTCGGCAACCCACGCAAGTTCGCCCGCATCGCCAGACGGGTCGGGCGCACCCGCCCGATCGTCGCTGTTCGAGCCGGCGCAGCGGCAATCGGTTCGGGCAACGAAGCGCTGTACCAGCAGGCCGGACTGATAGAGGTGCCCAGCGTGCGCTCGATGCTGGACACGGCCAGGGTGCTGGCCGACCAGCCGGTACCCGCAGGACCGAACGTCGCGCTGCTGACCAACTCGCGCAGTCCGGGTGTGCTGGCTCGTGCCGCGCTCACCAACGCCGGCCTCACAGTCGTGGAACCATTGGTTCAACTCGACTGGCGATCCAGCCCCACAGACTTCGCCGAAGCGGTCGTCGCAGCAGTAGCCGACCCAGGTGTTGACGCAGTTCTGGTGATCCACGCCCCGGCCATCGCAACCAGCCCCGGACCAACACACGAGATCGACGGTGCCGCGGTCGGGTCGGGCAAACCAGTCGTGGCCGTCATGCTCGGCCATGCCGACGGTCCGATCTGCCCGGGATCCAAGGTGCCGACGTTCTCCTTTCCGGAATCGGCGGCCGCCGTGCTCGGCCGGATCTACGCATACGGAAGTTGGCTCAGCAGAGAGCACGACGACACCGTGGACGCGATCACCGATGCCGACGCCGACGCCGCCATCCAACTGCTCACCTCGGCCACTGCGGAGCTCGCCGATGGGACAGGCACAGCCACCCTCGACATCGCCCAGTCCGCCGCACTTCTCGCGACCTACGGACTGGTGGTCACTCCGGCACGACACGTCGCCGGTGACGCGGACCAGGTGGTCGCAGCTGCCGACGAACTCGGCTATCCCGTGGCTCTGAAGGCCGTACACCGCCGCATCGGCCGTTCGGCGGAGGCGGGTATCGCCCTAGACCTGGCCGACGCCAAGGCGGTGCGATCCTCCTTGGAGGTGATCCGCCATGCGCTCGGCGCGACCGGCGATGAACTCATCGTGCAGCAAATGGCGTCTCCGGGCGTGGACGTACGATTGCATTGCACAGTCGATTCGCACGTCGGCGCGGTGGTCGCCATCGGCCTCGGCAGCCGCCAGTTCGAACCACCCGCCGCGTTCGCCGCCACCCGCCTGGCGCCGCTATCGCGGTCTTCCGCCAGCCGAGCGTTGCAAGCCTCCCAGGTTGGCGACGCATTGGCCGCGGCCGGATTGCCCAGCGACGCCGTGGTCGACGCCCTGGTTCGCGTCTCGTGGCTGATCGCCGACCACCGAGAGATCGCCGAGATCGACATCAACCCACTGATCGTCAGCTCGGCCGGAAGCTCTGTCACCGATGTGAGAATCGTCGTTCGACCCGCGGGGGACGCGCTTCGGCCGATGCGCCGGCTCGCCTGAATGTCGTTCTGCAAACGGCACCAGAAATGAGCCGACACGATCCGAAGGCGCGCACCGAACCACTACTACTGTCGCCGCCATGGAACGCTTCGAAGGTCGAACAGCAGTCGTCACCGGTGGAGGCAGCGGCATGGGCCGCGAGTTGGTGCGGCAACTTGCCAAAGCTGGTTGCAACGTGGCGATGTGCGATGTCTCCGTCGACGGTATGGCAGGCACGGCCGAGCTCTGCGCCGAGGAATCCCCCGATCGGTTGATCACCTCGTTCGTCGCCGACGTCTCCGACGAGCAGCAGATCCTCGCCTTCCGCGACGCAACGGCCCGTGACCAGGCAACAGACCACATCCACTTGCTGTTCAACAACGCCGGCATCGGCGGCGGCGGTAGCTTCGTGGCTGACGATCGCAGCGAATGGGACAAGACCTTCGCGGTTTGCTGGGGCGGCGTTTACAACTGCACCAGGGCGTTCATGCCGATGTTGCTTGCCGCCGACGAGGGTCACCTGGTCAACACCAGCAGCGTGAACGGATTCTGGGCATCGCTCGGCCCCACCATCCCGCACACCGCCTACAGCGCCGCGAAGTTCGCGGTCAAGGGTTTCACCGAGGCGCTACAGAACGACTTCCGGATCAACGCCCCGCACCTGCGCGCCTCGGTGGTGATGCCCGGCCACATCGGCACCGCGATCGCGATCAACTCCAGCAAGCTCCACGGCCGCGACCCCAAGGAGCTCACCACTGAGCAACTCGCCACGCTGCGCGAGCGCCTATCGAGGTCCGGCCTCGATGTCGGCGCTGCAAGCGACGAGGATCTTCGTCAGGGGATGCAGCAGCAGGGCGAGAACTTCCGCGATCAGGCGCCAGTCACGGCCGCTGAGGCGGCCACGATCATCCTCGACTGCGTACGCCGCAACGAGTGGCGGATCCTCGTCGGTGATGATGCCGTGCTACTGGACGAGATGGTGCGAGCCGCGCCCACCGATGCCTACGAGCCGAACTTCATGGACCGGGTGCGTGCCCGCGGGGCATTCGGATTCTCCGAGAACTGAACGGATTCTCCGAGAACTGAACGGGTTACTGCGTCTTGCCGACCAATTCTCGCTTGCCTACACTCCATCGCTGACACCGGTCACCCGATCGGCAGGACGGAGAACCACGATGGGCTTTCTCGAAGATGCCAAGGAAGCACTTGATGGTGGCAACCTCAAAGATCAGGCGGAGGGCATTGCCAAGAAGCTGGACGACCAGGCTGAGAAGCTGTCCGGCAAGGATGGTGTGGTCGGCGATGTCGCCGGTAAAGCTCACGAACTGCTCGACAAGGTCGACGGCGACTGACAGGTCCCACTGTTCCAGGCAGACGGTTGACCCGGCGATGACGATGCATCGATGAATTCGGCGCGCCCAAGATTGGGGTTCGCGGCCAGACTGGCGATCGTCGGCTGTGCAGGACTGCTTGTCGGTGGCGTGGCCGCTATCCCGTTCTCCGGTGGCGCATCGACGAAGTCGATCACGGTGGCCACATCGTTCCCGGCGACGACCGCTGTCATGGCCGTTCCGACCAGTGTTGGGACGACCACCAGTGTTGGGCCGGCCACCAGCGTTGGGCCGACCGCCAGCGTTGGGCCGACCACTGTCCTCGCCACAACCATCGCCGCGCCGACGAGCACCGACGATGGCGCTGCGCCGGTCACCGTCTCCTCCGTTCCACAAGTAGATGCCAAGGCGTACCTGGTGATCGATACGGCGACCGGCAAACAGCTCGCCGCCAGCAACGCCGATGAGCAGCATCCAGTCGGCAGCATCATCAAACTGCTCAACGCTTACGTGGTGATGCAGGCCGGCGACGCCGACAAGCTGGTCACCGTGCCCCCCAACGTTCAGATCGATCCGATGGAGTCGGTGATCTGGCTGCGCCCGGGCGAACGACTGGCACGTTCAGTGCTGCTGCGGGCGATGCTCATCGTCAGCGCCAACGATGCGGCACGAACGCTCGCTGTCGATGTCGGTGGGAGTCAGGACGCGTTCGTCGTACAGATGAACTCGGCAGCCGTCACACTGGGGCTGACCAACACGGTGGCCGTCAACTCGGTGGGTCTCGACGCCGCGGGCGCGCACTCCTCTGCGTCAGACGTAGCGAAGTTGGCAATCACACTGATGCAGGATCCCACATTCCGCGCCACTGTCGCACGACCGTCCGCCAAGCTGCACGGACACACATATCCGTCCACCAACGATCTGTTGCGGACCTATCGAGGCGCCACCGGCGTGAAGACCGGACACACCACCGACGCCGGCTACTGCGTCGTCGGCTCGGCAATGCGCAATGGCCGCTCGCTGGTGGTGGTGGTCCTCGGGGCTTCGTCCAACAAGGCCCGCGACGCTTCTGCGACTGCGCTGCTGGACTGGGGCTTCGCACAACCCTGAGCGGATACCGCCAAAGGCCGATTCATCAGGAGCGTTGACTCCGTTCCTCAGCCTCGAAGATGATAAGGCCAGCGGCATCCGACCAACGGCGGTGACAGAAGAGATCGCCTCCTTCCTCGCCGTCGCGGCCCCGGTTTGGGACCCTTGGAACCCTGCGTAACGAGGGTCCGAGAGAGCGATATTCTTCGCCCAGCACAAACGAAAGAAGGCATGGGCCATGGCGTTCCTGTCACGAGAGTTCGTAGCCGTCCCCGACGACAAGAAGAACCAGATCGTCTTCAAGTGGCCGGATCACAATCTCCGCAAGGGGACGCGTGCCATCGTCGAGCCCGACCAGATGGCGGTGTTCTTGAACAAGGGTCAGGTGATCGGTTCGCTCGGGCCGGGGCGACACACCGTAGAGGCTGACGAGCTGCCATTCCTCGGAGTGTTCATCGATATCGGCACCGGTGGCAATGCCTACCGTGCCGAGCTGTTCTTCGTCGGAACTCGGGAATATCCGGGCAACCGGTTCGGCGGTCGGATCGACGACGTACGCGATCCACTGACCGGACTGATCGTCACGTTACGGGTGTTCGGCGAGTACTCGATCAAGGTCGCCGACCCGAACAAGATCATCCTCAACCTCACCGGCTCGGTCAACGTGGAGGACAACACAAGAATCACCGGGTGGATGAGTGAGCAACTGCTGAAGGTGATGCGCACCGAGATCACCCGTCAGATCGTGCGCAACGGATGGCCCGTTCTCGGTCTGTCGGCGTACACGCCGGAGATTGAGGCGGCCGTGGTCGAGTCGGCCAATGCCGCGATCTTCGACTATGGCCTGACAATCGTTCGGATGGGCAACTTCGACGTCAACCTGGTGGAGGAAGACGAGGCCCGCCTGAAGACGCTCGCCAAGGATGTCAGCTACACCCAACTGGCAGGAGGCTTTCAACAGTACGCGGCCGGCGAGGCGATGCTCGGTGCAGGCCAGGGTATGGCCCAGGGAGGAGGGGCGGTGCAGGGCGCGTTCCTCGCCGCGGGACTTGGCTTCGGCCAGCAGATCGCAGCACCTCCGCCGGCAGTTGCACCGGCGGCGATGGCTGCACCGGCCTCGGCGGGTGCAATCGCACCAGCCGCGACCGCATCGGGGATTGCCTGTTCTGCGTGTGGCGCAGCAAACGTCAGCGGATCGAAGTTCTGCAGCGGCTGCGGCACCCAGCTGACGCCGACCGTCGTGCACTGCACCCAGTGCGGCCAGGAGGTGACCGGTAGGTTCTGCGCCGGTTGCGGAACGCCCGTCCCTGCCGCCCAACCTGCCGCCCAACCTGCCGCCCAACCAGCCGCCACCTCATCTATCCAGGCCGCCGAGCCGTCATCTGCCCAGGCGGCCGCGCCGCCGCGGGCCGGCGCCAACACCTTCGCCCCGCCACCTCCGCCCCCGGTGTGACCGCGCCCGGTTGATGTTCGGTTTCGCGCCCGCGGGTGACAGAGTCAGACGGTGGGCAGCGCCACCGCGGCAAACGCCTTGAGCCAGGCCAGCTGATCTGCAGCTGGAATCGGTGCGTGGATCTGCACAGTCAGCAGCCGATTGTTCTTGGTCACCATCAGCGATGAGGTGTTTGCGTCGTTTGATTTCCACGTCGCCGGCAAGCCAGCCCGTCGACCGGCTCTCCCCCACCTGCACCGCGGCTGGCCATGTTGCCGATGACGCTGTTGAGCTTGCCAGTGAGCATCGAGCCACGAGAACCAAGAACACCAGCGATGTTCGACAGGGCAGCAGTCGCCGCCGCCGTGTCGACGACCGTGCAGGTCACGTCGATGCCGGACGGGTGGTTGTACTCGTGCGACTTGCTGACGCCACGATTCTTGTCGCGACCGGCGGCGAAGCCCTGCGTGGCAGCAAACGCATCAAGCGCCGCCTCCAGCGGGCGGTCGTCATAGGACGCCGCCATCGCCGACTGCAACGACGAGACCTGCATCGCGCCGCGCTGGTTGTTCCAGTCGACCGACGTGCAGTCGGACGTGCGCACTATCCGTCCGGTGCGCTCCATCGCCTCGTACTGAGATGACACCGCCACCCGCCCCGGACCGGTAAAGCGCAGCCACGGGGTGGATGGCTGCCAGCTCGAGAACCATCCCCCGCTGGCCGGCCTCTCGATGTGCATCAGCATCGACACCGAGGTGTCCTTCC
>JBDSMK010000272.1:0-11004 GCA_039915905.1 Ilumatobacteraceae bacterium | reverse complement strand
CAGGCGGGCGGCAATCGTCAAGGCGACCATCCCGCTGCTGCGTGAACACGGCCGAGCCGTAACCACCCGCCAGATAGCCGAGGCAGCGGGGATCGCCGAAGGAACCATCTTCCGCGTGTTCGCCGATAAAGACGCACTCATCGACGCCGCCATTGACGCGGCGATGGACCCCGGCCCCACCGCCGCCGAACTGGAGCAGATCGACATCGGCCTCGATCTTCGCGTTCGGCTCACCGCTGCCGCTGAGATCATCCAGCATCGCCTGACTGGAATATTTCAGCTGATGGCAGCGATTGGTCCGGGGCTCACTCCGGCACGCGACCCGAAACACAAGCGCCCCGAACTGACCCGGGTAGCTGAACTGTTCGAGCCGGATCGCGACCGCCTCGAGGTGGAGCCGCGAGCCGCAGCGCAACTGCTGTGGGGCCTCACCTTGGCTGCGAATCACCCCGCACTGGCCTACGAAACGACCCTCTCCGCAGCGCAGATCGTGTCAATCCTGCTCAACGGAATCCACCACCACACCGTCGATCCGCAAACTGAACCAGGAACCCGCTGATGCTCCTCCGCCTGTTGCGCACATACCTGCGCCCATACCGCAAACCCCTGATCCTGGTCGTCATCTTCCAGATCATCCAGACGATCGCTGCGCTCTACCTACCCCGCCTCAACGCCGAGATCATCGACAAAGGCGTACTCACCGGCAACACCCGCTACATCTGGAACACCGGAGTGTTGATGATCGGCATCACCCTGATGCAGGTAGTCACCACGATCGTTGCTGTGTACTACGGCGCCAAGGCGTCGATGGGCTTCGGTCGAGACGTGCGTGCCGGCGTCTTCCACCATGTCGGGTCGTTCTCTGCGCGTGAGATCAACCAGTTCGGGGCGTCCTCGCTGATCACCCGGATCACCAATGACGTGCAACAGGTTCAGATGCTGATCCTGATGTCGTGCACCCTGCTGGTGGCCGCGCCGATCACATGCGTAGGCGGGATCATCATGGCGATCCGCGAGGACCCCGGGCTGTCGCTGATCCTCACCGTCAGCATCCCGGTGCTGGTTGCGGTAGTTGGCGTCGTCATCTCCCGCATGGTGCCGCAGTTCCGCATGATGCAGGACCGGCTCGACACCGTGAACAGGGTGCTGCGTGAGCAGATCACCGGTATTCGGGTGGTGCGCGCTTTCGTGCGTGAACCGATGGAGGAGCAACGCTTCGCCGAGGCCAACGACAAGCTCACCGACACTTCACTGCGCACCGGACACCTGATGGCGTTCATGTTCCCGAGCGTGATGCTGATCCTCAACGTGTCATACGCCGCCGTCGTGTGGTTCGGCGGCCACCGCATCCAAAGCGGTCAGATGCAGGTGGGCGCGCTGGTGGCGTTCATCACCTACCTCGCCCAGATCCTGATGTCGGTGATGATGGCAACGTTCATGGTCGTGCTGGTTCCTCGCGCGGCGGTATGCGCCGACCGACTGCAGGAGGTGCTCGACACCCCGTCATCGGTGGTCACCGCGGCAAACCCGGTGACCGTGCTGCACCAGCGAAGCGACCTGCAGTTCCGCGGTGTCGGCTTCCAGTACGAGGGCGCCGCCCACGCCGTCCTCACCGACATCAACCTTCATGCAACCGCCGGCCAGACCACGGCGATCATCGGCAGCACCGGGTCCGGCAAGACCACGCTGTTGAGCCTCGTTCCACGACTGTTCGACGCGACCGCGGGAGCCGTACTGGTAGACGGCGTGGACGTGCGCGAGATCGACCCAGATACGCTGTGGAACCGCATCGGATTGGTACCCCAAAAGCCGTACCTGTTCTCCGGCACGATTGCCAGCAACCTTCGCTACGCCGACCCGAACGCCACCCAGAAGCAGATGTGGGAGGCGCTCGAGGTGGCTCAGGCCCGATCCTTCGTGGCGGCGATGCCAGGCGGATTGAACGCCGTCATCGAACAAGGCGGGGCCAACGTGTCGGGCGGTCAGCGCCAGCGGCTTGCCATCGCCCGGGCGTTGATCCGCAAGCCGGAGATCTACCTCTTCGACGACTCTTTCTCTGCGCTGGACCTCGCCACCGACGCCCGATTGCGTGCCGCACTGGTGCCCTACACCAAGGGGGCGACGCTGTTGATAGTCGCCCAGCGGGTGTCGACCATCATGCACGCCGACCAGATCCTGGTGCTTGAAGACGGCAGAGTCGTGGGGCTCGGCACGCACCGCGAACTGATGGCCGGCTGTCCCACCTATCGCGAGATCGTCGCCTCGCAGATGAGCGCCCAGGAGGCCTCGGCATGAGCGACCAGACCGGCAACCAAACCGGCGACCAGGTGCAACCGGATGCAGACTTGGCGGCGGAGATCGACGCGTTCGACGAGTCGCTCGGCGAGAACTCCCCCGATTACCGGCCACCGCAGAGCGAGAGTCGCGGCCTCGGGGCGCGCTTCGCGATGGGTCAACCGGTGGAGAAGTCACTGAACTTCGGAGCATCCGTGAAGCGGCTGCTGCGGATGATGCGCAGCGGCGGCCGCGGCGCCTACGTGGTCATCGGCCTGGCGGTCATGAGCGTCACCCTGGCCGTTCTCGGTCCGAAGATCCTCGGGCACGCCACCGACATCATCTTCAATGCTCTGCGTCGGCGTCAGCCCATCGACTTCCACGCTCTGCGCAACGTGCTGGCGCTGGTCATCGTGATCTACGTCGTCTCGTCGGTGCTGGCCTGGTTGCAGTCCTACACACTGGCTGGGGTCGTGCAGCGATCGATGTTTCAGCTGCGCGCCGAGGTGGAGGAAAAGATCAACCGCCTGCCGCTGCGCTACATCGACCAGGAGGCCCGCGGCGACCTGCTCAGCCGGGTGACCAACGACATCGACAACATCGCTCAGAGCATGCAGCAGTCGATGAGCCAGATACTGACGTCCACGCTCACCCTGGTCGGCGTGATCACGATGATGTTCATCATCTCGCCGGTGCTGGCGCTGGTGGCAGTGGTCACCGTGCCGTTGTCACTTTTCTCGATGAAAGCCATAACACGCCGCTCGCAAGGCCGGTTCGTGGCCCAGTGGCGCCACACCGGTTCGTTGAACGCACAGATCGAGGAGGCCTTCACCGGCCACGCCCTGGTGAAGGTGTTCGGCCGCCAGCGCGAGGTGGAGGAGCGCTTCCGCCAGAAGAACGACGAACTGTTCGACGCCGGATTCGGTGCTCAGTTCATCTCCGGCACCATCCAGCCGTCGATGATGTTCATCGGCAACCTCAACTACGTCGCCATCGCTGTCATCGGGGGGCTGCGAATCGCATCCGGTTCGATGAGCCTTGGCGACGTGCAGGCGTTTATCCAGTACTCCCGCCAGTTCACCCAACCACTCGCCCAATTGGCGTCGATGATGAACGTGCTGCAGTCCGGCATCGCCTCCGCCGAGCGGGTCTTCGAACTGCTCGACGTGGAGGAGCAATCCCCCGACGTCGAGTCGATCCCGACCGGCAAGCCGACCCGCGGCAGAGTCGAGTTCGACGACGTCACGTTCTCCTACGATCCGGCCAAACCGTTGATCAGGAACCTCTCGCTGGTAGCCGAACCAGGCCAGACAGTGGCAATCGTGGGGCCGACCGGTGCAGGCAAGACCACGCTCGTCAACTTGATCATGCGGTTCTACGAGCTCGGCAGCGGCCGCATCCTGCTCGACGGTGCGGACACCGCGTTGATGCCTCGCGCCGAGTTGCGCTCCAAGATCGGCATGGTCCTGCATGACACCTGGCTGTTCGGCGGAACCATCTGCGACAACATCGCCTACGGCAATCTGTCGGCCACCGAGGAGCAGATCCGTGAGGCCGCCACAGCAACCTACGTAGACCGGTTCGTTCACTCGCTGCCCGATGGCTACGACTCGTTGATCAATGACGAAGGCTCGAACGTCAGTGCCGGCGAAAAGCAACTTCTCACCATTGCCAGAGCGTTCCTTGCCGATCCAGCAATCCTGATCCTCGACGAGGCCACCAGCTCCGTCGACACCCGCACCGAGGTGCTCATTCAGCAGGCGATGGCGGCGCTGCGCTCCAACCGCACCAGCTTCGTCATTGCCCACCGGCTGTCCACGATCCGTGACGCCGACACGATCTTGGTGATGGAATCCGGCAGCATCGTGGAGCAGGGCAACCACGACGACCTGCTCGCTGCCGGCGGACCGTATGCCAACCTGTACAACGCCCAGTTCACTGGTGCCGCGGCAGAGGTTCTCTGACGATGTTGGGATCGATGCGATACGAACGCCGCATTCAGCGCAGCGCGAAAGACGTGTGGCAACTGGTCGGTGCGCCGGAACGATTGCACGAATGGTTCCCAGGGATCATCTCGTCGGTGGTCGAGGGCACGACGCGCTCGATAGTCACCGGGGCGGGCATCCCGATGCCGGAGGAGATTCTCGTCAACGATGCCAATCAGATGCGCTTCCAGTACCGCGTCACCAGTCCGCTGCTCCACTTCCACCGCGGCTCGATAGACGTCATCGAGCTGGCCGAGCAGGAATGCCTCGTCGTGTACACCACAGATGCCGACCCGCGTACCATGGCTCTGGTCATCGGCGGGGCCGCGGCCGAAGCGCTCGACGAACTGCAACGCCAGATGGAGCTGTCCAGCATCGACCGGGGGAATCACTGATGGGCCGCAAGATCCTGTTCATCACCACCGATCAGCAGCGCTACGACACTCTCGGGTGCAACGGCGGCGAACTGTCACGAACACCGGTGATCGACGGTCTCGCCGCGGGCGGGTACCGCTACGAACGGGCCCATCCGCAATCGGTGGTGTGCATGCCATCTCGTTCGACGATGCTCACCGGTCAACATCCGAGCACCCACGGGGTGTGGATGAACGGTGTGCCGCTGCCCGAGAGCGCCCCGTCGGTGGCAGCCGTGCTGAACGACGCCGGCTATCGCACCGCGATCATCGGCAAGCCGCACTTCGAGCCATTCCTCGATCCGTTTGCCAGGTTCGCCGAGAACGGATTCGCGCGCAATGGCACAACCGGGCCGCACCGCGGCTTCGAACACTTCGAGTCGGCTACCCACGGTGCGGCAGGGCCGCTTCACTACTCGCAGTGGCTGGCACGCAACCATCCCTAGGCTGTCAGCATGTACTACCCGGTGCTGGACCACGATCTCGAGGTCAACGCGCTGGGCGGTGGAGCCACCGGCGCGCCACAGGTGCACGACAACGCGATTCCGCGTGAGTGGTACCACACCGACTGGGTGGCCGACCGTACGGTTGCCTGGCTGGACTCGCTCGGCACCACCGACGACTGGTTCTGCTGGATGAGCTTCCCGGATCCACACCATCCGTGGGATCCGCCCACCACCGAACTCGGCCGCGTCGATTGGCGCGAAGTGCCGCTACCGGCCGGCTACATCGCCGATGCCGCCACTCGCGAACAAGTGCTCGACGCCAAGCCACGCCACTGGCGGGCGTGGTACGACGGGCGGCTGGTGTCGAACTACGAGGCGCCGCTTCGATGGGTTCCGGCCACGCTCACTCCCGACCAGATACGCGAGGTGAACGCGCGCAACGCAGTCGAGGTGGAACTGATCGACGAAGCCATCGGTCGGGTACTGACCGCGATCGGCCGTAGGGGTTGGTCGGAGGATCTCGACGTGGTGTTCACAACCGACCACGGCGAGCTCCAAGGCGACTTCGGCTTGCTCTTCAAGGGCCCTTATCACGTCGACGGATTGATGCGACTGCCGCTCATCTGGCGGCCTGCGCCGTCGTCGAGAGCAGCTACCGTTGCGAGACCGGCCACCGTGACTCGGCCGGTCGGACTCGTGGATCTGGCCCCAACGTTCTGTGCTATAGCCGGGGTTGCTGCTCCGCAATGGATGGAGGGATCGCCGCTGCCGGTATCCGATACCGACGCTGACGCCCGCGGCTTCGAACGCGTGCTGACCGAATGGGACAGCGAGCTGTTCGGCGTGGGGGTGCATCTGCGCACGATCACCCGCGACGGGCTGGTGTGCACCACGTACCAGCCCGGCTTCGCCCACGACGGCACCGAAGGCGAGCTGTACAACCTCGTTGAGGACCCGCAGCAACACGTCAATCGCTGGGACGACCCGGCATACGCGTCGACCCGCCGCGACCTGCTGGTCGACCTGTGGGACCACCAGCCGGCGATGCGTAGTCCGCTGCCGCGAGTAGAAGCACCGGTCTGAGGCGGCGCATCGTTGGATAGCGTGACCGGCCGTGAATCAGCTGAAAACCCGCCTCCAGGCGCTCGCCCTGCTCGACCGGGCGTTCACCGCCATGACCGACGACGAGCTGGAGACCCTTGTGGCCTCGCTTCCCGACGACCACCGCGTCGCAATCGACCGCATTTGCGGAGCTCGTGACGACGGTGGCTTCTCCGATCCGGCGACGCGGACCTTGGCGTTACGCGCCACCGTGGCCCGCGGGCGGATGAACGGCGGCTTGGAACAGGTGACAACCGTGCTGACCGATCCGTGCTTGGCGGCGTGCCTCGAGGCGCTCGGCGACAACGCCGACAACCCCACCGAGGATCAGCTCAAAGAGGCCACTCCGGCACTTATCGAGACGTACGGCCTCGCAACTGTTCGCCTGATGATCGCCGGTTCCGTGGCCGGTGAAGCAGCAGCGTCACAGATGCTGATCCGATTGCTGAAGACCGACGAGGTTCTCGGCCTACCGCCCGAAGAGCGCGCCGAAATGGTGGTGCTGCCGGCACGCCGTGCCGACGACGAGCTGCGCGCCAAACGAAAGGCTGCAAAGGACGCCAAGCAGGCCGACGCCCGGGCCCGCCGCGAGCAACGCCTGAGCGCCAAGCACAACTGACCACATCCGTTTTCGGCTCCGCCCCCCATCGCCAGAGTGATCGGCGGCTAGCGGATGGCGAACAGGCCTCGTTCGTGGTCCAGCAGCCAGGCCTTGGCATCGATGCCGCCGGCGAAGCCGGTGAGCTTGCCGGTAGCGCCGATCACCCGGTGACAGGGCACCACGATGCTCAGCGGGTTTCGGCCGTTGGCAGCCCCGACCGCCCGGGCCTTGTTCGGATCGCCTAGTCGCCGGGCCTGCTCGCCGTACGTGATCGTCTGGCCGTAGGGGATCGTGCGCAGCACCAGCCAGGCCGCCTGTTGAAACGGCGAGCCGACAGGATCCAGCGGCAGATCGAACGACTCACGCTTCCCGCGGAAGTACTCGTCGAGCTGGTCGGCCGCGGACTGCAGGATCGTGGTGCAGCGATCGTTCAACCGATCGTTGTCCACCGCGACTCGGTGCGCAGCATGGTCGTGCCACAAGATGGCGCGCATACCGCTGTCGCTGGCGATCAAGCGCAGCTCGCGCACCGGTGAATCAATCGTGATTGTGAATAGCTGGTCGTTCATCTGTTGCTCCTTCGAACGGTATCGGCCGTTGCGACGTGCTTCGGAACGTTGCCTGCGGCAAGGCCGGCCCACAGGTGATGCAGCGCGTATGACCGCCATGGCGCCCATCGCAGCGCGTATTCAGCTGCCGCCCGTGGCGCAGGGTCGAGCCCTGCTGCGACGAGCGCATGGCGAACACCGAGGTCGGTCGGCATGAACACGTCCGGATCGCCGAGCGCTCGCATCGCCACGTAGTTGGCTGTCCATGGACCTATTCCTGGAAGTGCCACCAATGAGGCGAACACTTCGGCACGGTCGCTGCCGGCGTCGATCACGATGCGGCGATCAGCAAGTTGGGCGCATGCCCCGACGATCGCCCGGCCGCGGGCGGCCGGCATCGGCAAGGTTGTCGGGTCGAGCGCAGCGAGCGCGGCCGCTGATGGGAAGAGGTGAGTCACACCTGCAGCTATGGCCGGATGTACAAGTGGTTCGCCGATTGCGTCGACCAACCGGCCGGCGAGGCCTCGGGCAGCCCCGACCGAAATCTGCTGGCCGAGCATCGCCCGTACCAGCAACTCGGCGCCATCAGGGTGACCGGGCGAGCGGAGCCCGCCACGCTTGGCCACCAGCGGGGCCAGCACCGGGTCGCTCGCCAGGTGATGATCCACACTCACTGGATCAGCATCGAGGTCGAGCAGCCTGCGGCAACGTTGCACGGCGGCCTGCACATCGGCGATGTCGTCGAGAACCAAAGTGCACCACACGGCCTCTGGCCCCGGGGTCAGCGAAGCCACTGCTCCCCCGTGGGCCAACCGCAACGCACGCCGGAACGTGAAGCCGTCGAAGCTTTCCACGCCCGGCACGGCTCGCTGTCCGAGGAAGCTGAACAGCTCCGAGGTTTCCAACGGCGAGCGGAAGGCGAGGCGCACAGTGAGTTGCCCGGATTCTGAAGTAATCTGGCGGTGTTGATCTGGGCGCGATCGACGACCGGCGCGCAGCGTGCTGGGAGTGGCCGCGAAGATCTCCCGGATCGTGTCGTTGAACTGCCGAACGCTGGTGAAGCCGGCCCCGAACGCGACGTCGGTGATCGGCATCTCGGTCGTCTCGATCAGCACTCGGGCGGTCTGAGCGCGCTGCGCCCGAGCAAGCGCCAGAGGACCGCAGCCGATCTCGGCTACGAGATGCCGATGGACCTGGCGCTCGCTGTACCCGAGGCGTGCGGCGAGCCCGCCGACGCCTTCCCGGTCCACCAGTCCGTCGGAGATCAAGCGCATTGCCCGCCCGACGACATCGGCGCGTGTGTTCCATTCCGGCGAACCGGGAGTGGCATCCGGACGGCAACGCTTGCACGCCCGGTAGCCGTGCAATTGGGCTGTGGCGGCAGCGAGAAAGAACTCGACGTTGTGACGTTTCGGGGTGGTTGCCGGGCACGACGGTCGGCAGTAGATCCCTGTGGTTCGCACAGCTGTCACGAACCAGCCGTCGAACCGAGAGTCCTTGCTCTGCACGGCAAGGTAACAGCGATCCTGGTCGAGTTGCACGCGACCATCATGACGCACCCCGGGCCTCATCGCTAGCGGGTTTCGGACACGGTTGCAAGGGACTTCAGACCGCCGCTGGCAGGCCGAAGGTGGGCGTCAGACGGCCCCGCTGATCACCGGTTCCGGCGCGATCACGGTGACGTAGTTGTCGTCCATGTACGTGCCTGTGGCCTTCACCCACGGCACCAGCCAGAACCACAACAGGGCCATTCCGCCGGCGGCCAGTACGGCGCCACCTGCGAACCCGCCACGCTTCGAAGTGAGCTCGGCCACCATGCCGAGCATCAGACCGCCCATCACCGCTCCGACCTCGAAGAACATCGTAAACGTGGAGATCACCCGGATGCGCTCCTCCTCCGGCACAGAGTTGACCGCCAGCGCCATCAGCGACGGGTACTGGAACGAGATACCCACGGCTAGGAATATCGCTCCTGCGAACACGCCGATGATCGTGGGCAGCGCCGCGAGCACGACGAGTCCGAGCACGAGACCGCCGATGGCCAACGAGACCGCCCGCGCCAATCCGATGCGCTCCGGCACCTTGGCCCCTACGAGGCGCAGTATGAGACACGTAGCGCTGTACACCGCGAAGACCCAACTGGACCCGCCGAGCCCGACGCTCTTGGCGTGCTCCGGCATGAACGCTGCGAATGCGGTGTAGCCGGCGACGCCCAGCGCCATCACCAAGCCCGGGCGGATGGCCGCCGGGTGATACATCGGCGGTCGCGTCGCGCGTGCACCGCAGGCAGGCCGTGGTGCACGCACCGCCGGTCGGGCCTCTCCGGCGATCATGCACGAGCCGGTCGCTCCGAGTAAGGCGAACGCGGCAGCCACCAGCAACCCGCGGGAGAAGTGACCGTGCCCTACAACTGCCTCACCGATGATCGGGCCGACGCCAATGCCGCCGAACACCGCGACCGAGAAGTAACTGGCCGCCTCGGCGCGCCGGTGAGCGGGAGCGAAGCCATTGATCAACGATGCGCCGCCGACGAACAGTCCCGCTTCACCGACACCTTGCACACCACGCAATGGCAACAGCCACCAACGGTCCATCACCATTGCCGAGCCGATGGTCGCCGAGCACGTGAGCAACGCGCCGTAGATCATCATCAGACGCAGGCCATGGCGGTCGCCGAACCGGCCGAGCATTGGCCGCGCGAGAATGGCGCAGACGCTGAATGCGGCGAGGTTCAGTCCGATGTCGAACTCGTTGCCGCCGAGCCGTTCCTCGATCAACCGCGGGATCAGCGGCACCTGCACGCCGACGTAGACGAAGAACACGAACGTTGCCACGGTGACCACTGCGAACGGCCTAGTAACAAGGCGCGCTTGCGCGTCAGCAGAGCCGGGCTGTTTACGCACCCAAACATTCTGCCGGACCGCGCCCCCTCATCGGCGAGTCGTGACGCCGGAGACGTGTCACACGTGTCACCGGCCGCGTCAGACGATGGGCTCCTTCGGGAGGCCGAGCGCCCGCTCGCCCACGATGTTGCGCTGCAGCTTGGCGCCCGCGCCGCCGTCGAACACGTACATCTGCATCACCGGCTTCGCGCCGTCAGACGGCGTCGACATGTTGGCGTTGTTCTTCCCCGAGTAGTCCTGCGCCTCGGCGAGGATCGCGTCGTTGGCGATGCCGCCCCGGCCGTAGTTGTCGGCCTGCGCGTTGCCCGCCTTCTCGTCGAAGCCCTTGTCGTAGTACCAGTCGTGAAAGAAGTTCACGTTGTAGAAGAGCTGGGTGATCGCCGCCATTCGCTGGTCCGCCGACACGTTCGGGCTCTGCGCCACGTCGTAGACGCGGTCGAAGCTGAGCGGGCTGGTGAGCGTCGCGCGCAGGTCTCCCTGTGAGAAGCCGTTGGGCGCGGCGACGTCGGCGTACGCGATCGCGTTGTTGCCGCGGGTGTCGACGGCAGTCGCCGGCAGCCACGGATCATTGGTGCTGATCGGCCCGTTCTGCAGCGTCAGCAGCGTCGACGGCACGAACGGCGGGTTGTACTGGTTGCGCGTGCCCGTCGGGTGCGGCGACGGCGCGTCGCCCTGCGGACCATCGAGCGGCAGGTGCTTGCCCGCGGGGTCGGCCCAGACGCGGTAGCTGAAG
>JBDSMK010000268.1:0-5082 GCA_039915905.1 Ilumatobacteraceae bacterium | reverse complement strand
AGCCGGTCGCTCGAAGGTCACCGGCACGGTGGCTGGAACTCTTCGTGCGATCAACGACATGGGACGACTGCTGCGCGACGATGGTCGGAACTGACTGGTGCACCTCACCGTGATCGCGAAGGCGCCCATCGCCGGTCGGGTCAAGACTCGACTGTGCCCGCCGTGCACGCCCGATCAGGCTGCCGACATTGCCGTGGCAGCGCTCGCCGACACTTTCGATGCGATCGTGGCGGTGGTCGGCGGGACCGGCGTCAGACCGGTGTTGCTCATCGACGGTGAACCGCCGGCCTTCACGCCGGCCGAATTCGAGGTGGTCCCGCAACGCGGTGATGGCCTGGAACAGCGCCTGCGTCACGGTTTCTTGGATCTCGGCCGTGGGATCATCGTCGGCATGGACACTCCACAGGCTGTGGCCGGGTTGGGTGGGGCTTTCGGGCGGCTCGAATGCGGCGTCGATGCGCTCGGCCTGGCCCTCGATGGGGGTTATTGGGCGATTGGTCTGTCGCGCGTCGATGACCACTTCTTGGCCGCAGTCTTCGGTGGCGTTCCGATGAGCACGTCGCGGACCGGCGTGTTCCAGCTTCGTCGATTGCATCAGCTCGGCCGATCCGTCCACATGTTGGCGAGCACGCGTGATCTGGACACGGTCGAGGACCTCATCGCGGCGGCGGAAGCCCACAGGACCGGTCGGCTCGGTGGCGTTCTGTCCGCGGTTGCAGCGACGTTGATGTGATTCGGGAGTGGCAGGATCGTTCGAGTGAGCAGCAGATCGGTATCCATGCGACCACCGGAAGGTGTTCGACGATCGCCGCTACGGTCTCGGGAAGCCAAGGGAACAGCAACGGTTCACCACCGGTCACTCCGATTCCCGTGAACGCTGCGCCGACGAAGTTCAAAGTAGGACCTAGGAGTTCGGGCACGGTCGCCAACGCGGCAACAATCGGACCTGGGTCGCCGTCGGCAAAGTATTGCTGGGCTGTGATCGGCGCCTGATCGGCGTCCAGCAACTGGGTCCGTGACATCGGGCCATCCTGCCTGTCCATCGACGGTTCTGAACCACGTGAGTCGAGTGTTTCGAAAACGTTTCGAGCGCAGTCGGGCGCCTGAACTTTTGCGAAACAACGACCGCCGTCCGAAAGGCAGCGGCAGCGGGATCTACGCTCGCAATGTGTCTGCTCGGGTGCTCGTCGTCGACGACGAACCAATGGTCCGAGAAGTTGTCGCCCGCTACCTGGAACTCGACGGCCTCCTGGTCGCAGAGGCGAGCAACGGTGCCGAGGCCATTGAATGGCTCGACTCCCACACGCCCGACCTGATCGTCCTCGACGTGATGCTCCCTGAGGTCGACGGGCTCACGATTCTACGGCGTCTGCGCCTGACGTCTGACGTTCCCGTGATCCTCCTGACGGCGCGGTCCAACGAAGTCGACCGGATCGCCGGCCTCGAACTCGGCGCCGACGACTATGTGGTGAAACCGTTCTCACCTCGAGAGGTCGCAGTACGGGTCCGCACGATCCTGAGACGGGGCAGGATGCCCGCAGCCGTCCCATCTGGCGACTTCCGCGCAGACTTCGACGGTCTCACGATCGACGCTTCGACCCGTGAGGTGCGAGTCAACGGGACAGCGGTGGTCTTGACGCCGAAGGAGTTCGACGTGATCGCGCTGCTCGCACAGTCACCGCGACACGTGTTCAGCCGCAGCGAACTGTTGCGTCTCGTGTGGGCGTCGTCGCCCGACTATCAGGACCCGGCGACAGTCACGGTCCACATCGGACGCCTCCGACACAAGCTGGAAGTCGATCCGCAGCAGCCCCGTTGGATCCACACCGTGCACGGCATCGGTTACCGGTTCGAGCCGTGACCGCGATGCTCGCGATGGAGATGACGCTCGGATCAGTCCTCACCCAACACCCAGAACGCGCCGCGCTTGCAATCGGTGGAATGACGCTCGGCACGGTCTCGATCGCATTCGCACTTCGCGCATACCAGCGGCGGGCGCGCAGCTTGAGGAGATCGCTGTTGATCCTGGTGCTGTCGGCCCTCTTGATCGCAATGGCAGCTGCGACTGTGGCGTCACGGCTGATGGTCCTCAACGCCGCAGAGCTGTCGGTCGTCGTCGATGTCACGGTGGTTGCAGCAGGTTTCGCGGTGCTGCTGGTGCTGATCGTGTCGAGATCAATCGGTAGCGACATCCGCCACCTCGAGCGCGCAGTCCGCCGAATCGAGTCAGGCGACAGGGCTGTGCACGTCACTGGCCGTCGCGCAGACGAGTTGGGTCATGTCGGTTCCGCGATCAACGACCTCGTTGATCGCCTCAAAACGCTTGAGGACGAGCGGGCTGACATCGAGACCGAGCGACAGAATCTGCTCACCAACCTCGGCCACGACCTGCGCTCGCCGTTGGCCGCGCTCCAGGCCGCCACTGAGGCGCTGGTGGATGGGGTCGCTCGCGACCCGCAGCGGTACCTCCGTTCGATGCTGCGCGACTTCGAAGCACTCGGCGCCTTGATCGACGACGTAGCGCTCCTGTCCCAGCTCGACGCGAACCGACTGGACCTTGAACGCATACCAATCAATCTCGTCGAAGTCGCCGAGGCAGTAATCGACTCGTTGGAACCCGGCGCGACGGCGGCCGGTGTTCACCTGGTCATGGTCGACCCTGGTCCGGTGCACGTGATCGCGAGCCCAGTCGCTCTCACACGCATCATCCGCAACCTCATCGACAATGGCATCCGCCACGCACCACCCGGTACCGACGTCACGGTGCACATCTCGTCCGAAGGTGCCGCGACTGTTCGGGTCAGCGACGCTGGCCCCGGGTTTCCGGGTGAGTTCCGAGAGTCAGCGTTTGACAGATTCACTCGAGCGGACGCCAGCAGAACACGGAACACCGGCACCGTCGGAGGGCTCGGCCTCGCGATCGCTCGCGGTCTTGTCGAAGCCCACGGCGGGGAGATCTGGATCGAGGATTCCAGTCCGACCTCGGTCGCGTTTCGGGTCCCGTTGCCGGCATGAGGATCAACCAGGCCTACCCGGCGGCCGCCTTTGCGAGCTCGCTCTGAAGGCTCGGATCGTCCACCGCGCCGAGCAAGACGTGGGCGTCGCCGTTCGGTTTGACCACCACGAGCGCGGGCTGGGCCGGGACCCCGAAGTGAGCGAAGACGACTCCGAGGTCGTCGCTGATCTGGGGAAACGACAACGAGTACTTGTCGATGAATCCCTGGAACGACGCATCGTCACCCGTCCAAGCGACACCGACGAAATCGACTCGGCCGGCCCATTGCTTTGCTGCTGCTTCGACCGAAGGAGCTTCCGCGTTACAGATCGTTCAAGTAGGTGCCCAGAACCAAAAGGCCGTCGCGCGGCCGGCGTAGTCAGCGCCGGCGAACTCGCCGCCCCCGACGAGTGGTGCGCTGAACTGCAACACTTCTGGGAGGGCGGCCGAACCGGTCGCTGCACTGGCGCTAACGGTCGTCTGGGTCGCCGTCGACGGTGAGCTGCCGCACGCGGCCAACGAGCCGAGCAGGACGGCGGCGGTAAGCATCCGACGAATCGTCCGAGACATAGAACCGGCTCGATCACAGGACGCGCGCACAGGATCGGTCACCCGCCCATTGTCCTCCGATCAGCACGCGACGGTCGATCGGGGTCGACTTATTTTCTGAAAGTTTCGCGCCGCGGTCTCAGGACTCAGGACTCAGGTCTCAGGACTCAGGACTCAGAAGTACCGGCGAAACATTTCCGAAACTCTGGCCGGACTCGACGACTTGGCAGCGATCGGCTGTCACGATCGTGGCTGATGAAGCTGCCGCTGTCCCGTATTACTGGCCTCGCGTTTGCTGGATCGGCGACCGTCGTTGCCGCCTGCGGAGGCACCGGCCGATCGAGGGAAGAGCGACTTCTGCGCCGACGCGAATTGCCGTGTCCACCTCGACAACGTCCTGGTGCGTCGCGCCCTCGAAGCCTGCAGAAGGTTCGGCAACTCGTACCGTCAGCCTGGTAGCCATGTCCGTCGTCGCCGACCATCCCCAGCTGGACCACCGAACAGCCCTGGGCGCTGTCGTCCCGATCGACGTTTGGCACATAGCCCGCCTGACTGCGATGAGCATCTATGTGGTCGTGCTGCTGTGGTGGTTCCGGACACAGGGCATGGTCTGGGAGCGGATATCCGTCGCCGTCGCACTCGGCATCTTCCTGGTGTGTGCCTTCATCGGCAAGCCGCTTCGCGAGTGGCGCCGCCTCGCATTCGACGTCGCCTTGTACTGCGTGATGTGGTACGGGTACGAGACCACGCGGGGCGCCGCGGACGGCAGGGTTCTCGGAATCAAGTTCCCATTGCAGATCGACGCTGTGCGCAACATCGACCGAGTGATGTTCTTCGGCAACGATCCGAGCGTCGTGATCCAGGCGCACTTCTGGGAAACATCGATCCGGTGGTACGACAAGGTCGCGTCGACGACCTACATGACACATTTCTTCGTCGCTCCCATCGTCATGGGCGCGCTGTGGGCAACGAACCATCGCCAGTTCAGGCGATTCATGAAGAGGTTCGCCACCTTGATCGGCGTTGCCTGTGCGATGTTCATCGTCATGCCGACAGCGCCTCCCTGGATGGCCTACACGCAGTACCACGCCATCGGTCCGATCATCCGCAACTCCGGCCGAGGCTTCAGTTCGATGGGATTCAAGGCCTTCACCCATGGCTGGAAGAATTCGCTCGACTGGGGCAACGCGGTGGCGGCAATGCCCTCGCTCCACGCGTCGTTCGCACTTATCATTCCGGCCTTCTTCCTCCCCATGCTTCGGCTGCGGCGGCTGAAGGTGGCGGTGCTGTTGTACCCGGTGATCATGCTGACCAGCCTGGTGTACCTCGGCGAGCACTGGGTGATCGACGGTCTGGTCGGATGGGCGATCGTCGGAGGATCGTTCTGGTTCTGGAACCGCATGGAAGCTCGTCAGCGGCGCAACCGTGCGCAACGCTCGTTCAATGCGTTGGCAACGCGGTGATGAACCCGCCGTCGATCCTGCTCGGCATCACGTTCCTCGTCGCGGTCGCCGACACCGGCGATGCCAATCATCACG
>JBDSMK010000209.1:0-4159 GCA_039915905.1 Ilumatobacteraceae bacterium | reverse complement strand
CCTGCACCAGCGGCAAAGGCGCCTGCAGTTGCTTGGCCCACTGGAACAGCTCCGCGGAATCGGCCTGGGTGACCTTGCGGATGTCGCCGAGGATGTTGCGCAGGTGGCGCACGGCCTCGACGATGTTGCCGGTGCCGGCCTCACCCTTGGACCGGATCATGCATGCGCCTTCACTGATCCGCCGCAGAGCCTCGCCAAGGTTGGTGGCGCCGCACACGAACGGCACCGTGAACTTGTACTTGTCGATGTGGTGAGTCTCGTCGGCGGGAGTGAGAACCTCGCTCTCGTCGACATAATCGACACCAAGGGCCTCGAGGATCTGGGCCTCCACGAAGTGGCCGATTCGCGCCTTCGCCATCACCGGAATCGTGACGGTGGCCTTGATTGCCTCGATCATCTCCGGGTCGCTCATCCGTGCCACGCCACCGTCGCGTCGGATGTCGGCCGGCACCCGTTCGAGAGCCATCACAGCGCAAGCGCCTGCATCTTCGGCGATCTTGGCCTGTTCCGGGTTGACGACGTCCATGATGACGCCGCCCTTCAACATCTCGGCTAAGCCACGCTTGACCGGGTACGTGCCGGTGGAGCGCGACGCGATTGGCGACGGCGAACTCATGGACCCACGCTACCGCTTGTGCTAGGCGCGCCCAAGGACAAAGCGCTCGAATGCGGCGAGATCCGAGGTGCCGGCAGTGCCCGTCAGGACAGCACCGCTGTGCTCTTGCCGACACGAGCAAGTTCCACCCAGGTACGCCCGGGAGTGAGCTGGATCTGTTCGCCCGACGAGTCGGTGAGCGTGAACGGTTGCAGTCGGTCACTGCGGGTCCATGTGCCGGTGATCATCTTGCCTGCGGTGAACACCGTGACTGGACCCGTACCCAGCGTCTGGGCTTCCGGGCTGCGGGCATCTGCCGGGCTCGCCTGGTAGTCCACCGACAGCACGACCACGTTCGCAGCGCTGACCTGACCACCGCCGGCCACCATGTGCGGTTTACCGTCCTGCTGGCGCAAGTAGGAGCCCGACGCCGCGTCGAACGCCCACTTGACGTTCACACCATCCATTGCCAAGGTCACGCCGACAGCCGGCGTACCGGTACTCGCTGCACCGGATGATAGGTAGTGGAACTGCTCGAGCGGTGGGGCGGCGCCCGCCGGAGCGAGGGCGAACAGGGTCGGCGTACGCGAGTACAGGGTGTGCTCGGAATCGCGTTTGATGCTCTGGTCACGGAAGTACGCGGCTGCTCCTGCGCCGTACGGTCCGACGTCGACCAGGTCCGAGCCGTCGATCGCAGCTGTGACGCGGCCATTGCCTCCGCTCCAGGCGAACAGCGGCTTGTTCAACGAACCCAGCATCATCACGTCTTGGGTGCGCCCGGACCGGATTGGTCCGACGGGGTCTGCGTCCTGGCTCTGGAACACTGCTGCGAAGCGGGTGAGGTGTTCGACGTTCTCCTCGATCACGATGTCGGCCTGGTTGAGGCCGCTCTGGGGACGTGCCTGCGGGTGGTTGTCGATCTTCACGACCAGCGCCGGACGATCGGCCTTGGCCTGGTCGGTGATCGGTTCACCGGTGAGCGCCATCACAGGGGTGGCCGGGGCGGTGGACGTGGACGACATCGTCGTGTCAGATGCGATCGAGGTGGTCGTGGTTGTGGCCAGCGTCGTAGAAGGAGCAAGCGTGGTAGAGGTGCTCGACACTGTGGTGGCCGCCGAGTTGCCGCTGGAGCAAGACGCGGCAGTCAGCGCACCGGCCACGGCAAGACAGATGAGCAGGCGTTGGGATTTGATCATCTACAGCTCCCTGAGCAACGCGATCCGCTCCTCGAGGGGCGGGTGAGTATCAAACATACGATTGATCCGGCCCATTTTCCCGCCATCGCCCACGCCCGACATCGGCTGCTCGATCCACATGTGGGCGGTGGCCGCGCTGGCCGAGTGGATCACCGTGGTGTCCGCCTTCAACTTCTCCAGCGCCGAGATCAACCCCGGCGGGTAGCGGGTCAGTTGACAGGCACTCACGTCGGCCAGCGTCTCGCGCTTGCGGCTCACCGCCGCCTGCATCGCCCTACCGATGATCGGAGCGAAGATTATGAGCGCGAACCCGATCAAGGCGAGGGGGTTGCCGCTGTCGTTGTTATCCCCGCTGCGGTTGACGCGTCCGCCGTTCCACCACATCGTTCGCACCGCGAAGTTGGTCAACAACGCGATCGAGCCGACCAGCGTCACCGCCAGCGTCGAGACCAGAATGTCGTAGTTGCGGATGTGTGAAAGCTCGTGCGCCAGCACTCCTTCTAGCTCGACACGGTTCATCGTTTCCAGCAGGCCGGAAGTGACCGCTATTGCGGCGTGCTTGGGGTTGCGCCCTGTGGCGAACGCGTTCGGTGCCGGGTCGTCGACCACGTAAATCGCCGGCTTGGGCAGTCCGGCCGCGATGCACAACCCCTCTACCAGGTTGTGCAACCGCTGGTACTCCTGTGGATCAGCTGGATGGGCACGACTGACTGCGAGGGCGATCGCATCGGCCTTCCAGTAAGAAGCGAAGGCCATCCCTCCGGCGAACACCAGCGCTACCAGCGTACCCGGCAAGCCATATCCGATCAGAGTGCCGAATGCCGCGCCGACAGCCACAAGCAACACGACGAACATCGCGATCATGAGGACGCTCTTGCGTTTGTTAGCCCGGATCAGTTCGAACACGACTGTGCCTTAGTACCGATGATGGTTGCGATGATGGTTGCGATGACGTTTGCGACGGTGACTGCGGTGGAGACGCTGGTTGCCGGGCGACGCCGGCTCAGAACTGCACCTTCGGCACTTCGCGGGCCGCTTCGTCAGCCTCGAAGTACTCACGCTTGTCGAACTTCAACATCTTCGCGTAGAAAACCGTGGGGAACGCCTGCAGCTTGTTGTTGTAACCCAACACGCTGTCGTTGTAGAACTGCCGGGCGTAGGCCACGCGGCCCTCTGTGGCAGTGAGTTCCTCCTGCAGGGCAAGGAAGTTCTGGTTGGCCTTCAGGTCTGGGTAGGACTCGCTGAGGGCGAACAACTGGCGCAGCGCACCGGTCACCTGGTTGTTGGCCTCGGCCTGCCCGGCCGGTGTGGCCGGAGCGGCAATCGCCGCATTGCGGGCCCGGATGACGGCGTCGAGGGTGTCCTTCTCGTGCGCCGCATAGGCCTTGACGGTTTCCACCAGGTTGGGGATCAGATCGATGCGGCGCTTCAACTGCACGTCGATCTGGGACCACGAGTTCTCCACCTGGTTGCGGCCGCGGATGAGGCCGTTGTAGGACACAACGGCATAGATCGCCAATAGGGCGACGATGACGATCACGATGATGAGAACAATCATCCCTGCATCATACGGGGCATCCTGTTGGCTAGGCGGGCACGCCACAGCGCGGTGCGCAACTGCCATTCGCTGCGTCGCTCACCTGTGGCCACCAGCGATGTGTAGATCTCGGCGTATCGACGGGCCAACTTGTCCATCGAAAAAGTCTCGGCGCGGCACTCTCCCGCTGCCTGCAGTCTGGCGCGCAGCGCGCCGTCGGTGAACAAGCGCTGAAGTGCCACCACCAGCGCGCCGACGTCACCTGGCTCGACGAGCAGGGCATCCACCTCGTTGGTCGCCACGTTGCGGTAGCCGTCGAGTCCGCTGGCCACGATCGCCGTCCCCGCGGCCATTGCCTCGATCAGCACCACGCCGAAGGACTCACCATGCAGCGAGGGAGCACAGAAGACATCGGCGCCCTTCAGCCGGGAACACTTGTCGGCATCGCTGAGCCGCCCGAGCCACTCGATGCGCGGATCGGCACCGTGCTCGGATCGCAACCTGTCAGAGTCCGGGCCGGTACTACCGATCCACAGGCGCACCTCTGGGCCAAGCGAGCCCATCGCCTGCAGCAGCACTTCCAGGCCCTTGCGTTCCTCGTGACGACCACAGAAGAAAATCGTCGGACCCTCGGTCGGGTGAGCCACGGCATCGCGGTACATCGGCACCTCGACGCCGTTGAACAGCATCTCGTAACCACCGGCGGCGACCGTCTCCACGAGTGCAAGAGCGTCCTTGGAGACGACGACCTGATGGGAGATGTTGCGTGACCACGAGCGCAGCACTGCGGCACCCATCTGGTAGCCGGTGCTGCGCCCGGCGGCGTGGAAG
>JBDSMK010000439.1:0-4185 GCA_039915905.1 Ilumatobacteraceae bacterium | reverse complement strand
CACCAAGAACGCTGACGGCGCACTCGAAGTCAACGGCCAAGCCGCCGGGATCTGCATGAACGTGCCCACCGCCAACGCAACAGTGCACATCATCGACAGCGTGCTGATGCCCAAGGCAGCCACCACGACCGCCAGCTCGATGGCCCCGGAGTCGACCACTGCCGCAAGCAGTGCGATGATGGGAGCGTTCGGTTCCGGTTGTACAGCCGTTCCGGCCAACGGTGCAGGCAGCTTCGCCGGCATGGCTGACGCCCCCGCCGCCACAGCAGCCAGCGCCAACCCGGTGCTGTCAACTCTGGTCGCAGCAGTCAAGGCCGCCGGACTCGTCGACACCCTCAACGGCCCCGGCCCGTTCACCATCTTCGCCCCCAGCAACGACGCCTTCGCCAAGATCCCCGCCAAGGACCTCGACGCCGTGCTCGCCAACAAGGACCAGCTCACCTCGATCCTCACCCTGCACGTCATCGCCGGCAAGAAGCTCAGCGTCGCCGACCTCGTCGCAGCCGGCTCCGAGACAACCGTCAACGGCCAGAAGCTCAGCTTCACCAAGAACGCTGACGGCGCACTCGAAGTCAACGGCCAAGCCGCCGGGATCTGCATGAACGTGCCCACCGCCAACGCAACAGTGCACATCATCGACAGCGTGCTGATGCCCAAGGCCTGAGCAACGAACCGGTCACGGACCGAAGATCTCCCCAAGACGCAGCGACCCCGGAAAGGCTTCACGGCCCGACCGGGGTCGTTGCGCGTCAAGGGCAGAACTTGCGCCGTTCACCTGCCAACCAGACGACCGGATGCGCGCCAGAGGCAGGATCCGTCGTCTGGGTGGGCGGGCTACTCCTGGACGAGCTCGATCAAGGTGCCGAAGCTGCCCTTCGGGTGGACGAATGCAACCGTCGTGCCCCGACTGCCGGGACGCGGCGCCTTGTCGATCGGCGTGGCCCCGGCGGCGACCATCGAGGCAAGCGCGGCTGCGCAATCATCCACCCGGTAGCCGACGTGATGCAGCCCTTCGCCACGCTTGTCGATCGCCTTGGCGATCGGCGAATCCGGCCGGGTAGCGGCAGTGAGCTGGATGTAGCTGTCGGCCACCTTGATCAGCGCTTCCTCCACACCGTCGCTTTCCACGATCTCGCGATGGCAGACCTCGGCACCGAACGCCTCGCGGTAGTAGGCGATCGCCGCCTCCAGGTCACGAACAGCAATGGCGACATGATCGATCTCAGTGAGCAGCATCCCGAAAGTGAACCAGAATCAACGCCCGCTGCGGTCAACGGCGGCGTTGCTCGTCACGCAGCCGGTCGAGCTCGCGGCCACGGCTACGACGCGTCGAGACGATGTACTGCAACCCGACTGCCGCCACCACTGCGCCGATCGCGCCGATCAACGCGGCCCCGCGGAACGCCGGCGCCTCCACATCGAGCACCCGTTCTCCGGCGTGCGCCGCGTTACCGCTGCCCCACACGATGCCCAGGGTCATCAGGTTCGGCAACGCCAGCAACAACGCCGCGGCCACGATCAGGACCCGCGTCTGCCACCTCCGACGAATCGTTCGAGAGTTGCCACGACGGAATGCCTGACGGGCCACGATCAGCGGGAGCAAGGTGAAGATCACGCCGTAGAACAACCCCCACCACACGCCCCCTGCAAAGCTGCCACCCACCTGCGAACCAACCCGATGCGACCACCACCGGGGCAGGAACGTGGCAGCGAACAGCCACCCCAGGATCAGCAGGATCAGACCGACGGCAACGACGATCAGCCGCCTGTTCCAATCG
Source organism: Ilumatobacteraceae bacterium (assembly GCA_039915905.1). Taxonomy (GTDB): domain Bacteria; phylum Actinomycetota; class Acidimicrobiia; order Acidimicrobiales; family Ilumatobacteraceae; genus JAODBQ01. The sequence goes on along the minus strand of JBDSMK010000439.1, from coordinate 2,407 downwards.
ACGGGTTGCTTGACCCGCGGTGCGTTGCCGGCCGAGGCGTTCATCGGCGGAACATGTGCAGCTTGTCGCCGAGCGAGTCGCGCATCTCCTGATCGGTCACACCTAGTCCCTCCTGCGGAGCGAGGCACAGCACACCGATCTTGCCCTCGTGCTTGTTGTGATGCACCTGATAGGCGGCCTCGCCGGTGTCGGCCAAGGCGAACACCTGACTCATCACCGGATGGATCATCCCCTTGCTGATCAACCGGTTGGCGGCCCACGCCTCGCGGTAGTTGGCGAAGTGGCTGCCGACGAGGTGCTTGAGGCGCATCCAGAAGTGGCGGTTGTCGAACTCCATCATGAACCCGCTGGTTGCCGCACACGTGACGACCGTGCCGCCGCGCTTGACGACGTACATCGACGCACCGAAGGTAGACCGCCCGGGGTGCTCGAAGACGATGTCGGGGTCCTCGCCGACCAAATCGCGGATGTCTTTGCCCAGGCGTCGCCACTCGCTCTCGTCTTGGGTGTGCTCGTCTTTCCAGAACTGGTATCCGGCGGCGCGACGGTCGATGATCGCCTCCACACCCATCCGCCGGAGGATCTCTGCCTTGTCCGGAGACGACACCACGCATACCGGAATGCCGCCGCCGTTGAGCACGTACTGCGCGGCGTAGGCACCAATACCGCCGGTGGCTCCCCAGATCAGCACGACATCGCCCTGCTTCATCTGCGCCCCGTTACGGCCCACCAGCATCCGGTAGCTGGTGGAGTTGCACAGCGCATTGACTGCAGCTTCCTCCCAGGTGAGATGGGCCGGCTTGGGCATCAACTGGTTGGCCTTCACCACGGCCATGTCGGCGAGACCCCCGAAGTTCGTCTCGTAACCCCAGATCCGTTGATTGGTGGCCAGCATCGAGTCGTCGTGTGCGCTCGGATCCTGATCGTCGACGTGATTGCAGTGCACCGTCACCCGGTCGCCGGGCTTCCAGTTGCGCACCGCCGAACCAACCCGCAGCACTACACCGCAGGCGTCGCTGCCGATCACCTGGTAGTCGCGGTCATGGCGCTTGGCCCATTCGCTCTCGCGCCCCAGGCGGGCCAGCGGACCGAACGTGGACACCGGCTCGAAGATCGAGGTCCACACCGTGTTGAAGTTGATGCTGCTGGCCATCACCGCTACATAAGCCTCGTCGGGGGCCAGCTCCGGCGTGGGCACCTCGCCGACGTGCAGGCTGCGCCGCGGATCCTTGTCGGCCGACGCCATCCCGACCCACATCTCCTGCTCGGCCTTCAGCACGTGCGCACCGCGGTACTCGTCGGGCACGGCCAGGTTGGCGATGTCGGCCCCACTCGCGTTGGCCAGGATGGCGTCCAGGATCTGCTGCATCCCGCCGACGTTACCGAGCGGTAGCGGGGCCCACCGGATCGATGACCAATAGCGACTCGAATGCGATTCGAATGCGATTCGAATGCGATTCGAATGCGACCCGCCTGAAACCAGGCTGCCACGTCGTAACCCCCGCGGGCCGATCGGCGATCATGCCGATTAGCGTTCAAAAATGCCCACCGCTCGACTCCGCCATGAGCCGCGCCGTCGCGCCGTGAGCTCGCTCGCCGCGTTGGCCATTGCCGCCTGCGCGACTCTGATCGGGACCAGCAGCGCTCCCGCCGCATCGGCTCGACCGAGCCGCTTCGTCAGCATCTGGGTGCCCTACTGGGACAGCACCGCCGGGGCCGGCAGCTACTCCAGCAACGCCAACGCCGACCTTTACACCGAGGTCTCGCCTTTTTATCTGCAAGCTGTCGGCTCTGGCGCGGTGGTCACCGTCTCCGGTTACCAGACTCAGTTCAACAAGTCGGTGACACTCGCCAGGAGCAAGGGCCTGAAGGTGATTCCGACGATCACCGACGCCACCGGCAAGCTCGGGATGCAGCAGATTCTGGCCAGCAGTTCGTTGCGCGCCGCGCATGTTGCCAACCTCGTCAACGCGGTGATCACCGGCACCAGCGGGACCAGCTGGGACGGCATCGACTTGGACTACGAGAACTTCGCGTTCACCGACAGCCAGTTATCGTGGGACAAAACGATGCCGCTGTGGGTGCAGTTCATCTCAGACCTCAGCACGGCGCTGCACGCCGAGGGCAAATTGCTCTCGGTGACCATCCCGCCGGTATGGCACAAGGCCCCCAATACCGACTACTGGGTCTACGCCCAGGACCAGATCCTGCCGCTCGTGGACCGTCTGCGGCTGATGGTATACGACTGGAGTCCGAACACTCCGAGCGCCACCGCACCGATCACCTGGGTCCGCGACGTGGTCACCCACAGCACCGCGGTGGCAGTGGCCACCGGTCAGCCACTTACCAAGCTGATCCTCGGTGTGCCGGCCTACGGGAGGCACTGGCGGCGCGCAGTCAACGGCGA
>JBDSMK010000194.1:0-4402 GCA_039915905.1 Ilumatobacteraceae bacterium | reverse complement strand
CCGCAGTGACCGTGATCGGTGTACTCGTCGACGCACAGATCGGCTATCAGAACTACCTGGTCACCCACGTCGGCGACGAGATCCCGCAATGCCAGCTGGACGATCCCCTCACGGTCGAAGGCCTGCGTGCCGATGGAGTCCTTGGTGGATGGAACCCCGAACAGCATTACCGCGCCGACACCGAGATCGGCCAGGCGGCGGACTTCGCCGCGCAGCGATTCACGGGTGTGTTGCATCACCCCCGGCAACGACACGATGGGCTGCGCGACATCGATTCCTTCGCGCACGAACAGGGGTGCCACCAGATGCTTGACGTCCAGCCGTGTCTCGGCCACCAGTTCTCGAAGCGCTGCCGTGCGGCGAAGACGCCGCGGGCGGGAGACAGGAAAGATCGGAACCACGGACCGCCATCGTAGGGCCTCAGCGCAAGGCTTTCACCGGTGAGCGAACGTCCGCAGGCTGTCCGCCCGGGCGGCGATCGAGACGATCGCGCCGGCGCTGCCGCGGAGGCCCGTGCCGCCGGACAGTTCGATCAGGCTGCCGAGTTGTTCCTCGAAGCCTCCGAAGGGGAGGACGACCTGCAGATGTCGTTGCATTTGCAACTACGCGCCGCTCACTGCCTTGCGGCGGTGGATCGGAACGACGATGCAGTGCAGATCGCGACCACGGTGGCCGAGGCGGCGAGAACAGACCTGATCCGACCGGAGCTGGTCGACGCCCTCGGCATCCTTGCCGATGACCACCTTGCCAACGGCAGGCTGGCGGCCGCCGCCGGGGCGTTGGCGGAGGCGACGTACACGCTCGAGCAGGTGCCCGACGACCCGGCGATGTTCCAGGTGGTCCACAACATCGCCGAGAGCTATGCCGGAAGCGGCTTCACGGCTGCCGCCCTGGGGTTGTTCGCACGGGCTCTGGAGCTGTCGGGGAATGAGTCCGATCGCCAGTTCTGCTACGCCAGCATCGCCGCCGTGCATCACCGAGCTGCACTACGTGCCGACGACGAGTCGGTCCGTAGGACACATCTGTACGAGGGTCTGCACGCCGCCACCGCGGCCTTGGAGCTAGCCGGCGAACCCGAGGTGCTGGCGACGTGCACGGCACTCGCTCACCGCTCCCAGATACTGTCGGCAATCGGCCAACATCGCGACGCGCTCGATGACGCCCGCAGCGCCCGACGCATCGCCTCCGAGTTCGGGATGCGCGACGAGGAGGTCGTCGCAATGGTCGGCGAGATCACCGCTCGCTGGCATCTGGATCACGATGTCGGCGTGCTCGATTTGATTGCCGAGACGTACGCGCTGGCTGGCGCCCAACACGATCGTTTGGCCAGCGCCGTGATCTTGCAGCCGATACACGATGTGGAGGTGGAGGCGCTGTGGTCGATGCGCCGCTACGACGAGGCCCGCGCTGCACTGCAAGGACACGTCGGCGCCGGCGCTGCCGACTTGCGCCGCGAGACCGCAGCGCGGCTGGAGCACCTGCTGCTTGGGGTGGAGCACCTGCGCGTCGCCGCCCTCAGCCGGGCCGACCCGCTGACCGGTCTACCGAACCGCCGCTTCCTCGATGACACCTTGCCTGAGGTGCTCGAACACCATCCTCCAGTGGCTCTCGGAGTCATCGATCTCGACGGTTTCAAGAAGGTCAACGACGTGCACTCCTACGCCCACGGCGACCGACTGCTGCAGGAGATGGCGGTGCTGTTGGAACGCGTCTGCCGACGCTGCGACACGGTCATCCGTCTCGGCGGTGACGAGTTCGTGATGGTTCTGCGCGAGACGTCGCCGAACGACGCCCGCACCGTTTTCGAGCGGGTGCGCCAGGTGCTGGCGAACCGGCGCTGGGACGGACTGCCTGACGACTTGCGGATCACCGCCTCGGTGGGGGTCGCGGTGGCCGGTGGGCTACATGACCCGGCGGCGCTGATCGCCAGGGCGAACACTGCGTTGAGGATGGCCAAGGGGGCCGGTCGGGACCGGATCGAGTTCGTCTTCTGATCGGCTATGCCGCAGGATGACCGGCTATGCCGCAGGATGATCCCTCCACGCTGACTGCGAACCTTGTGCCCGGGGCGGACACCGGGCGACCAGTATCATGCCGACCGTGACGGCCCAGGCTTGGTTCGAAGATGGCGATACGCGGGTCGCGCCGGGTTCGTCGACGGTGCTGCGGATGACCATCATCAACCTCGGCGACACCACCGACACCTTCACGATGGTGCCAGGCGGCCTTGCTGCGCCGTGGACCACCATCCGTCCTGCCTCGGTCACGCTGTTCGGTGGCTCCCAGCAGGAGATCGCGGTGGAGGTTCACCCACCGCTGCTTCCGTCGACGTCGGCCGGTAACACCGCGCTCACCGTGCGCATCGTGCCGCTGACCGCACCGGATGACATCACCACCGCCGAGACCGCGCTGGTGGTGACCGTGCTTCACGACCGTCGTCTGAGCCTGCTACAGCCTGCGCTGCGGTCGCGGCGCAAGGCGGTCTACGAGATGATGCTCGACAACCGCGGCAACACCCAGGCCAGTTGTCGGATGCGGCTGATCGATCACCAAGGTCGCCTGGAGGCGGACTTCGACCCTCCGGCCGTTGGTGTCGGGCCGGGAGCCAGTGCGTTGGTTCGCGCCAAGGTGCATGCCACCAAGTTGCAGTGGGACCGACGGCCGCGCACGATCACGTTCCGTGTCGAGGCCGATCAGCAGGGCGCTCCGTCTGCGGCCGTCACCGGCACGTTCGTTCAGGCGCCGATGGTCCCGGAGAAGTTGTTGAGCAGGGTGGTCGGCATGCTCGCGGTGCTCGCCGTGCTGCTGGTCGGCTGGTTCGCGCTGGCGAAGCCGGCGATACGCACAGCCGCCGACAATGCCGTGGAGCATCGATTGGCCTCGGGCGCGGCCACCAACACCACTACCTCGACCCTCGACACGATCGAAGGCGGCGGTCGGAGCACCACCACGATCGACGGCTCGGCTTCGACCAGTACGACCGAGATTGATTCGAGCGTGCCGTCCAGCACCACAGCGGTCGAGGCCGACCAGGCGTTCTCCACCCGCCTGGCTGTCGCCGTAGCTCCCGGTCAGACGCTGTCGGCGACGCTCGACGCTCCGCCCGCGATGATCCTTCGAGTCACCGACCTGATCCTGCAGAACCCCAACGCTGACACCGGCACGGTGACCGTGAAGCGTGCAGACGAGGTTCTGTTCTCGTGGCGACTGGACAACATCCCAGCACAACTGTCCACTCCGCTGGTCACACCGATCGAACTGCAACCTGGTCAGCGGTTGAGCTTCGATGTCGCCTGTACCAGTGTCGGAGCCGGGTCCAGCGGAACATGTGTACCGGCGCTACTGGTGTCCGGCCGACGGGTGCCGGCCACCGGCTGACCGGCCCGTCTGATCAGTGCGACTGCGGCCTGATCAGTGCGACTGCGGCTCAACCGGGGCGGCCCGGAGAGCCCGGAACCCAACCGAAGTCCACGCCGGGCAGCACCTTCACCAATGTTCCGGCACTCTCGCCGGTGGCGGTGCTGGCCACCAGGTTGCGATCGCCGAGCCGTTCGTGATCGCCGAGTTCCACGCTCATGAGGAAGCCGCCGGCCGCATTGGTGACGGCGGTGTACCTACCGCCGGTGCCGTCGGCCCACAGCAACGTGACCGGAGAGTTCGGCGGGAACCCGAAGCCACCGACGCCGAAGGGCGCTCCGGTGAACAGCCTCGGCGACGAGGTGACCAAGGTGGACGTGTAGCTCCCCTCGCCACTGACCAGGATGCTGGTGTACTGCCCTGTGTCGGTGCCGACCGTGATCGTCGCGGTTCGTTGACCCGCCGCGGTCGGCACGAAGCCGACGTTGATCGAGCACGGCTGGCCGACCGCCACAGCGCCCTTGCACGTGTCTGCGGTGACCTTGAAGTCGGAGGGGTTGGCGCCGCTGGCGCGTACCACGGTGACATTCGCCGGGGCCAGGCCGACGTTGGTGATCTGGAACGTCTGCACCGGCGCCGGCTGGCCAACCACTATCGAGGCGAAGCTCGCCGACGACGGATTCGCTGAGAGCGCCGGCTCCCCGCCCGAGCCGAGCAGCCGGGACTGCACCGTGACGCCGCCGAACCCGGCCTCCGCCACCGTCAGCGTGCCGGTGACCGCACCGGGGTTGCTCGGCGTGAGGATCAGGTTGACCTGGCAGTCGGCGCCGGCCGGCACCGCTACGCCCACCGTGCACGTGCCACCGGTGATCCCGAAATTCTGGTTCGAGGAAACTATCGAGCCCGGCCGGAACGGGGTCGGCCCTTTGTTTGCCACCACCACGTACCACTCCGGACTGGGGTAGCCGACCGCCACCGTGCCGAAGTCGACGTCAGCCATCGTCAGCTTCGGGCTGCGGCTCACGGTGACCACGTGGGTGCCGCT